>JAIROQ010000008.1 GCA_031257455.1 Prevotellaceae bacterium
TTTCGCCCCTTCGGGGCTTTTTAGTTGAAAATTGAAAGTTGAAAGTTGAAAATGGCGGCAAGCGCAGTGGCGTCAGCCCAATTAGTCACATTACCACATTAGCACATTAGCATATTAATTAGCCCCGAAGGGGCTGCCTGTAAATAACCCCGTGCGTAGCGCGGGGGTGCAACGCATCCCCCTGCCTTTCGCGCGGCGCACTGCCGGTGCATCGTGGAAAACCCGTGCGCCGCGCGAGGTGCAGGGCGAGGCATGTGGTGCTACTAAGGTTGTTTTGTTATTAAAATAAGGTGTAAATAAGGTTTTCGACTTTTCGATACTCGATATTCGATTTGCGACTTTTCGACAGTGCGCTTGCCGCCATTTTCAATTTTCAACTTTCAATTTTCAACTAATTTGCGCTTGTCGCGACTTACGACTTACAACTTACAACTAAAAAACTTTCAACTTTCCCGGAACAGGGAATATTGTCATTCTGAAAATTTCCTGTAACTTTGTGAAAAATGAAATTAAGATGATACCGAGGATATATATTGACATTTCCATTGTGGGCGGTTTTTTTGATGAGGAATTTTCTGTTGCTACACAAGCCTTGTTTGAACGTCTGAAGAAGGGGGAAGTAGTTTTTGTAGTATCGGATTTGCTAAAAAAAGAATTAATTCGAGCGCCTTTGCATGTGCAAGAACTTTTTCAAAATTATGAAGAAAATTGTTTTGAACATGTTGAATTAACCGAAGAAGCAAGAAAATTGGCTGATAATTATATTGAGGCAAAAGTGGTGGGTAAAGCAAGTTTGGAAGATTGCCAACATATTGCCATTGCCACCATTCAAAAGGTAGATGTACTGGCAAGTTGGAATTTCAGGCACATTGTTAATTTAGACAAGATAAAAGGGTATAATGGGATAAACCTGAAAAATGGTTATGCCATTATTGAAATAAGAAATCCTAAAGATTTGATAAATTATGAAAACGACTAAGAAAATAAAAGATTTTGATTGTGTAGAAATGAAAAACGCTATTCAAGCGCAAATCTATGCCGAAACAAAGGATATGAGTTTTGAAGAATTGAAAGCGTATCTTTTTATTCCGCCGGAAAATGACCCATTTAAAAAGCGCCATCTCAAAAAAGGATAAGCATAAAAAAAGCCGCCGGTACATTTCCATACCGGCGGTTCTTTTAGTGCGCAAGCCAATCTTTAAATAGTCAATAGTCAATAAAAAAATAGTCAATCTTTAAATCTTAATTGTCGCCCAGTCGTTCGGCTTCTTCCTGCCGCCCGACATTGCGTTGGCGAGCGGGTTTCCCGGCATTACCGAAGCGATAGGAAAATGATGCGCGAACGGAGCGACTGGGTTGACGTTGCACGACATCGCGGTAGATGCCGTCCTTTAGGGTGGTCAGGTCGTTGGTCTGGGTGGCAAACACATCGTTTACATACAGCGACACGCTGCCTTTGTTGTTCCACAAGGTTTTTTGTACGCCAATGCTTGCGGTGTGCCGGGGTTTAATATTAAAATAACCCCATGAAACGGGTCCTTGCAAATTATATTCTATTTCCACCTTCCATGTTTTGCCCGGCTGGAAAATAGTACTGCCGTAGCCCTCGTAAAAGAAAGCTTCCTCTTTATAATCGCCGTTTTCGTTGTATAGGTATCCGGCGTTAACGTTTATTGTGAGCGTCCACCATGCCGTGAGCGGCAGTCCTGAAAGACTTACCCAGCCGACAGCCATTGCCATTTTCCCGAAATTATCCTGCCGGTAACCGCTGGCATGCGTTATTTCGTCATACGAGGGTATCTGGATGATTTGTTCGTTGGTCATACTGTACATCATTCCCGTGTTGAACACCCGGAAACCGGTATAGGAAAGATTGACGCGGTGCACATATTCGGGGCTGAGTTCGGGATTGCCTTCGGTAAATGAATAGGCGCTGATATAGCGCCTGAACGGGTTCAGTTGCCCGTAATTCGGGCGGCGGATACGGCGCGTGTAGGACAGGCTGAGGCTATGCTGCTGCGCCGGATTGTAGCCCAGAAATACGGTTGGGAAGAAATCGTTGTATGTGCGGGAGGTTACGGTGTCTGCCGAGCGCCATTGTCCTTCGGACGCGGTGTGTTCCCAGCGGACGCCGCCTTTCACGTTCCAGTGGTCGTTGATGCGCCAGCCCCAGGTGGCATACAGTGCGCCGATGGTTTCGCGGTAGGTGAAGTCATCGCTTAAATTCAGGTTTTTTATCCATCCTCCGGCGCTGGAGTCGTTGCGTACAATTTCATTGTCGGTATGGCTGACGGCTATTTTTCCGCCGGCTTCCATTTTCATACTTTTGCCTATGGGCAACACATAATCGGCTTTTGTCGACAGCACGGTAACATATTGTTCCGAGTGGTCGCGATAGGCGTCCAGCGAGTCGGCTTTGGACAGCGCGGAAGGGAACGAGAAGCGCGTGTTTACCTGCTGTTCCGGCGTGCTGATATACCGCAGGTAGTCGGCGTTCAGCGTTAATTCGTGCCCGTTGTCGTCAAAATAGTGGGAGTAGTTCAGGTTACCCGAGCCGTTTATCCGGCGGCCTTTATTATCTCCGTTGAGAGTGGACGTTGTTATTGCGCCGTTGTTGTCTTCCTGCGTATATCCGCCTTGCCGGTCGCGCCCGTTGTTCAGCGCCAGATTACCGATGACGCCGAGAATATTTTTCTTGTCAATGAAAAAATCGATGCCCGCTTTTACATTTTGATTAAAGCCTTTGGTAAAGCTGTTCATATCCGATAGCCGGTGGTAATTTCCGGGCGCGGTGGTTGCTTCCGCCAGCGAATGGAGCGTTTTGTTCCCGTTAGAACTCATATTTACGTAGGTATTGATAACGTCTGTGCGGTAGTTGAGGTTCAGCGAGCCGCTGGCGCCGTAATAAAAATCCTTTTCGAGGTACTGCCTGTAAGCCGTGCGCAGCGAGCCGTTAAACCCTTTCAGGAAATTTTTCTTTGTAATAATATTCACGATACCGCCGCTGCCTTCCGCATCATACTTGCTTGACGGCTGGTCAATGATTTCGATGCGGTCGATAGTCGAGCCTTCCGTGCCTTCGAGCAGGGCGGAGAGCGCCTGTCCGCTCAGGTGGGTCGGGCGGTTATCCACCCACACCGCCACGCTTTGCCCGTTCAGCGTGATGTTGCCCTCCGAATCCACCGCCAGCCCGGGCGCTTTGCGCAATACTTCCAGCGCCGTGCTGTTTTGCGCCATCACGCTGTTGGCGACCGTCAGCACCAGCTTGTCAATTTGCCGTTCGACCACAGGGCGGCGGGAGGTAACCACCGCCTCTTCGAGCGTCTGCGCTTCGGCTTCCAGCGCTATCTGTCCGGCGTCCACTGTGGCCTGTTCGTCCGGCACGGCTATTGCCTGCTCTGCATCGGCATATCCGAGAAACGACACTTTTAACGTGTACTGCCCGCTTGCTACATCAGCCAATGTAAATGCGCCGTCAGGGCGGGTTACACTGCCCGCCACCACTTTTTTCGCGGTGTCGAGCAGGCTCACGGTCGCAAACTCCAACGCCGCACCCGAGCGTTTGTCAATAATTTTCCCGCTGATAGTTCCCTTTCCTTGCGGGGCAGGCGAGGCGGAGATAATGCCGGCAGACATCGCCAGCAAACAGATAAGGATAGATAGAGTCTTCATTTTTTAGTAGATTTTAATAATTTATTATTCGCGGCGCAAAGGTACGTAAAAAAAGTCGATATTATGCATGACATAATACAAAAAAATCACAAACGCTTGATTTATACAAGCATAAATTTCAAATGTAGTCGTAAGTCGTGAGTTGTAAGTCGTGAGTTGTAAGTCACGACAGGCGCGATTTGGTGATTAGTGGCGTCAGCCCAATTAGTCACATTAGCACATTAGCACATTAGCACATTAGCACATTAGCACATTAGCACATTAGCACATTAGTCACATTAGCACATTAGTCACATTAGCACATTAATTTTCTCCTGCTAATCGTTTGTAGGTACTATACCGCCATTTGGCAAATTCTTCGGTACGCAGGAAAAGTTCTTCGGCTTCATTCGGGAACGTCTGCCCTAAGGAGGCATAGCGTACTTCGCCTTTCAGGAAGGCTTGGAATTTTGTCCAGTCGGGCTCCTTGCTGTCGAGGGAGAAGGGGTTCTTTCCGGCCTCTTCGAGGGCGGGATTGAAGCGGTATAAATGCCAGTATCCACATTCCACCGCGAGTTTTTCTTCGCGCTGTGTAGCGCCCATGCCGTTTTTCAGGCCATGATTGATACAGGGGGCATAGGCGATAATTAATGACGGGCCGTTATAGGCTTCGGCTTCTTTCATGGCATTGAAGAATTGTTGCTGGCTGGCGCCCATCGCGACTTGTGAAACATATACGTAGCCATAGCTGATAGCCATCATCCCCAAGTCTTTTTTGCGTACCCGCTTTCCGGCGGTAGCGAATTTGGCCACCGCGCCTGCCGGCGTGGATTTCGAGGATTGCCCGCCGGTATTGGAATAAACTTCGGTATCCAGAACGAGTACATTTACATTTTCGCCGGACGCCAGCACATGGTCTAATCCGCCATAGCCGATGTCATACGCCCATCCGTCTCCGCCGAAAATCCAGTTGGAACGCACCGTCAAGAAGTCTTTGAGTTCCGTAATTTCTTTGCAAATATCGCAGGAGCAGGCAGCGGCCAGTGGAATAATCTGCCCGGTTAATTCGCGCGTTTTTGCAGCGTCATCGCGATGGCTAATCCATTCGGCAAATAATATTTTCAGTTCCGCCGGGCAACTTTGGCATTCCTGCCCTTTCAGCATCAGGGCGGCAAGGTGGTCGCGTACTCGTTCGGACCCCAGACGCATGCCGAGTCCAAATTCGGCGTTGTCTTCAAACAGCGAATTTGCCCATGCGGGGCCGCGTCCGTCCTTGTTTGTGCAATAGGGCGAAGCCGGGAAAGAGCCGCCGTAAATGGATGAACAACCGGTAGCGTTGGCAATCAACATGCGGTCGCCGAAGAGCTGGGTAATGGCTTTGATGTAGGGCGTTTCCCCGCAACCTGCACATGCGCCCGAGAACTCGAATAACGGTTGGGAAAATTGACTGTTTTTCAAATTTGCCCGTTTGTCCTGCACGGTGTCTTTATAGCCGACATGGGCATGCAGGTAATCGAAATGCGCCTGTTCGGGCATTTGCGTTTCGAGGGGTTGCATCACCAACGCTTTTGTTTTTGCGGGGCAGACTTCGGCGCAGTTCCCGCAACCCGAGCAGTCGAGCGGCGATACTTGCATCCTGAAATTATATTCTTTGAACGGGCCGTTTCCTTTCACGCTTTTCAGTCCGCCGGGAACTTTTGCCGCTTCGTCTTCAGTCAGCAGGAACGGGCGGATAACCGCGTGGGGGCAGACATAGGAGCATTGGTTGCACTGGATGCAGTTTTCGGCTATCCATTCGGGCACATGTACTGCAATGCCGCGTTTTTCATAGGCCGCCGAACCGGCAGGCATCGTGCCGTCTTCATAGTTTATAAACGCGCTCACCGGTAAATCGTCACCGTTTTGTGCATTCACCGTGTCGGCGACACGTTTTATCCATTCGGGCGCGAGGCGTTGATTGGTGTCGGCTTCGAACTTGCCGCTGTAACTAATCCATTCGGCAGGGATTTCCACTTTGGTTACTTCGCTGCCGCAATCTACGGCGGCGTGATTACGTTTCACCACGTCTTCCCCTTTTTTGCCGTAGCTTTTTTCAATGGCTTTTTTCATTTCTTTCACCGCCTGTTCAAATGGAATAACATTGGCGATTTTGAAAAATGCCGCTTGCAGAATAGTATTGGTGCGGTTACCCAGTCCGATTTCTTCGGCTATCTTGGTTGCATTGATAATGTAAAAATTGATTTTCTTTTCCGCCAATGTGCGTTTCACAAAGTCGGGCAGGCGTTTTTTCGTTTCCTCGACATCCCACAGGCTGTTTAGCAGCAACGTCCCGCCCGGTTTGATACCGCGCAATACATCGTATTTGTGGAGATAGGAAGGCACATGGCATGCCACAAAGTCGGGCGTGGTAACGAGGTATGGCGAATTGATGGGGTGGTCGCCGAAGCGCAGGTGCGAGCAGGTAAACCCGCCTGATTTCTTACTGTCGTAGGAGAAATAGGCCTGACAGTATTTCGGCGTTGTTTCGCCGATAATTTTAATGGTATTCTTGTTTGCGCCCACCGTGCCGTCAGAGCCTAATCCGTAGAATTTGCCTTCAAATGTGCCGGCCTGCGCCAGACTGATTTCTTCTTTTTGCGGCAGCGACTTGAAGGTAACATCATCTATAATGCCTACGGTAAAACCGTTTTTCGGTTCATTCAACTTCAAGTTTTCAAATACGGCAAGCATTTGCGCCGGGGTAGTATCTTTTGACGATAAACCGTAACGGCCACCCACGACCAATGGCGCGTCGGATTGCCCGTAGAGCACGTCTTTTACATCCATATAAAGCGGTTCGCCGTTGGCGCCCGGTTCTTTGGTGCGGTCAAGGACGGCTATCCGCCGCACGCTTTTGGGCAACGCGCGCAGGAAATATTTGGCGGAAAACGGGCGGTAGAGATGTACCGCTACCACGCCTGTTTTTGCGCCCTGCGCATTCAAATAATCTACTGTTTCCCGCAGGGTGTCGCACACCGAACCGATGGCGACCACTACCTGTTCGGCCTGTTCATGGCCGTAGTACACGAACGGCAGGTAAGAACGCCCCGTCAGTTCGCTGATTTCGCCCATATAGCGCGCCACAATGTCGGGTACGGCATCGTAGAATGCATTGCCGGCTTCGCGCGACTGGAAATATACATCGGGATTTTGCGCCGTGCCGCGCGTTACAGGCGCGTTCGGGTTCAGTGCCCGTTGACGGAATGCGCGCAGCGATTTTTCACTAATCATGCCTTTCAGCGCATCGCCGTCAATAAGTTCAATCTTTTGAATTTCGTGAGACGTGCGGAAACCGTCAAAGAAATGCACAAACGGAATGCGCGATTTAAGAGACGCCAGATGCGCCACAGCCGCCAAATCCATTACTTCCTGCACGCCGCTTGACGCCAGCATGGCAAAGCCTGTCTGCCGCGCTGCCATTACATCCTGATGGTCGCCGAAAATAGACAATGCCTGCGCCGCCAATGCCCGCGCCGATACATGGAATACCGCCGGCAACAATTCGCCTGCGATTTTATACATATTGGGAACCATCAGCAGTAATCCCTGCGATGCCGTAAATGTGGTAGTCAATGCGCCGGCCTGCAGGAAGCCGTGTACAGCGCCGGCTGCGCCGCCTTCGCTTTGCATTTCCACCACTTTCACCGGTTCGCCGAAAAGGTTTTTCTTACCAAAGGCAGCCCATTCGTCCACATACTCCGCCATAGTCGAAGAAGGCGTGATTGGGTAGATAGCGGCAGCTTCGCTGAAAAGATAAGCCACGTGAGCGGCAGCATAGTTGCCATCACACGTAATAAATTTTTTTTCTTTTGCCATTATAAAATGAATTTAAAAATTGTATTGTTAAAAGAAGTCACAAAGATACAACTTTTATTGTATATGGAAAAAGTGTAAAGCGAGAATGCGTCGACCCTGCTGCGCCGGCGGGGAAACCGTACATTAAAAAAATTTTTTCTATCTTTGCTCCCCACATACTTTATATGTATTCAATTTCCGAAATACGCGATTGGGTGGACAAAGCGATAGCCAATCTAAATCTTCCCAAAGAACCGCAGGAACTCTACGCCCCGGTGTCCTACATGATGTCTATCGGGGGCAAGCGCATTCGCCCGGTGCTGTGTCTGCTTTCGTGCAACATGTTTTCCGACCGCATAGACAATAAAGTGTTGTTTCCGGCGGTAGGTCTGGAAATTTTCCATACATTCACACTGGTGCATGACGATATTATGGATAATGCCGCCCTGCGTCGCAACCAGCCGACTGTGCATCACAAATGGGATATGAATACCGCTATCCTTTCCGGCGATGTGATGTGCATTGCCGCCTACCAGTATATTTGCCAGGCCGACCCTATTCACCTGTCGGAAATACTGCGGCTGTTCAATCAAACGGCGGCGCAGGTATGCGAAGGGCAACAGTTGGATATGAATTACGAACACCATGCCGTTATTAGCGAAGAAGAATACCTGCAAATGATTGAACGGAAAACGGCCGTACTGTTGGCTGCGGCAACCAAAATAGGCGCTATCGCCGGCGGCGCCACGCATCAGCAGATTGCCAGGATGCACGAGTTCGGCCGCCTGTTGGGGCTGGCGTTCCAGATTCAGGACGACCTGCTTGATGTGTACGGTGACGCCGATATTTTCGGCAAAGCTATCGGCAATGACATTGCCGGCAACAAAAAAACATTCCTGCTCCTGCTGGCCATGCAGCAAGCCACCGGCAACGACAAGAAAAACCTGTTTTCCCTGCTCACCGACAAACAAATCTCCGCCGAAGAAAAAATAAAAAATGTCCTGGATATCTACCAGCGCCTGCAAATACGGCAACAGGTGGAAGAACATATTACCGGTTATTTTGAAAAAGCGTTGGCGCTGTTTGAAACCATAGACGTAGCGCCCGAACGTAAAGAGTATGTACAACAATTTTCCGAAAGGCTGGTCGGCCGCAATAATTAAGTTACGGGGCAAGTAACGCAAAGCAACGATTTTTATTCATTGATTTTTTCCATAGATTATGTCTTTTACCGAACACTGCAACGCCATTTTTTCCGCCTGTACCGACTATTACCACCTTATGGACAACGTGGATGCAATGCCTGAAAATCCTTACGAATTTAAGAGCATCGACTATTATTTATTCCTGAAAAACTGGATTGACGCCGTGCAGTGGCATCTGGAAGATATTATCCGCCATCCCGCGATAGACCCGCAGGAAGCATTGCAAATAAAGCGCCGCATCGACTGTTCCAATCAAGACCGCACGGATTTGGTGGAGTTAATCGACAGTTATTTTTTGGAAAAATATGCGGCTGTACGACCGTTACCCGCCGCCACCATCAACACCGAAAGCCCTGCATGGGCTATTGACCGCCTGTCGATTCTGGCGCTTAAAATTTACCACATGCAGCAGGAGGCGGAACGTTGCGATGCCGGTGCAGCACACCGTAAACAGTGTCATAAAAAACTGCACACCTTGCTGGAGCAGCAAAAAGACCTTACGGCGGCGATTGACCAACTGCTGGACGACATTGAAGCCGGACGCAAGTACATGAAAGTTTACAAGCAGATGAAGATGTACAACGACCCCTCTCTAAATCCGGTGCTGTACGGCGCGAAATAAACGGATATTTAAAAATGATATGCGATGTCCGACTTTTCGATACGCGATGCTCGACCTTTCGACTTGCGACAGTGCGCCTGCCGCCATTTTCAACTTTCAACGCTCCATTTTCAACTAAAAAGCCCCGTAGGGGCTACCTGTGAATAACCCCGTGCGTAAGCGCGGGGGTGCAAGGCAGCCTCCTGCTTTTCGCGCGGCATACTGCCGGTGCATCGTGGAAAACCCGTACGCCGCGCGAGGTGCAGGGCGGGGCATGTGGTGCTACTAAGGTTGTTTTGTTATTAAAATAAGGTAGAAATAAGGTTTATGGATTTACAGATTTACAGATTTGGCTTGCGCCACTGCGCTTGCCGCCATTTTCAACTTTCAACGTAAAGAAAAGTACTTAAGTAACGAGTGGCAGAATTTAACGCAAACAAGCAAGGAAAACGAAACCGACAATTAACAATAGGCGGATTTAGGCATGTGCTACTCATATCGTTGGTTAAATGCAGGCAAGTAGGGCGCACAATCCCAACACGCAAAAAGACATTCTTTGAAATTTTGTGGTAGCTTTGAACATGGCTTCGCCGCATGGAGACTCCGGCGCGTTGTGACTTGATTGCCTTCTTTGAAATTTTGTGGTAGCTTTGAACGATATTGATACAGTTAAAGGATACCC
The DNA here is from genome assembly GCA_031257455.1 of Prevotellaceae bacterium. Classification (GTDB taxonomy): domain Bacteria; phylum Bacteroidota; class Bacteroidia; order Bacteroidales; family UBA932; genus JAIRKX01. The sequence goes on from JAIROQ010000008.1 coordinate 9,974, forward strand.
ATCAGTTGTGACTTGATTGCATTCTTTGAAATTTTGTGGTAGCTTTGAACATTGTCGCCGGTATCGACAATCTGAAGCTGCTAAATAAAATCAAGGGGAAACTTGAGCGAGTAATATTCAACAAGGAGTATATCCGGGATGTTGCGGATTTTGTGCGGGCGTACTCGGCTGTTGCCGAGATGCAGAATGATTATTTTAAGGGTCAGGATAAAAATTTTAAAGCAAAGGATTATCACAGCGCTTTAAAACAGGTGGCGGTGAATAATACGATTGACGGGCTGACGGAGTCCGGCGTTCGCGCCAATGTGTTAAGGCCGATAAACGATTTGCTGCTTACCGGCATTACGTCCGGTCAAAGTTATGCCCAGTTAGAGGAGGCACTTCGTAAAACGTTGACGGAAACGGAAGGAAATCCCGGTGCATTAAGCCGGTATGCGAAGACCTACGCTACGGACAGTATCAATCAGTTTTCACGGGAATATCTGACGGTAATCAGTAGTGATTTGGGGTATGAGTGGTATGTGTATCGCGGTTCAAATAAGGCAACGACGCGGGAGTTCTGCGAGCATATGAGGAAGAAAGAGTTTGTGCATAAGAGTGAATTTCCCGACATATTGAGAGGGAAAATAGACGGTCATCAATGCCGGATATATGATAAAACGGGCTTGCCCTACGGGATGAAAGAGGGGACGAATGTGGATAATTTGACGGCAAACTGCGGGGGTTGGAATTGTGGGCATCAATTAGTACCTTTGCGGGAAGAGAGCGTGCCGGAAA
>JAIROQ010000059.1 GCA_031257455.1 Prevotellaceae bacterium
TAAGTCCAAGTACCTGCCGTATTTATTTCTGCCGCTGTAAAACTGTGTCCGGCATTATTGTCTGCGTACGTAGCGCTGGACGTGCCGCTTCTTACCCAACGGTAAGTAACGCCTCCTCCACTACTCGCCGCCGTATTGGAGGTAATCGCGGCAGGTGTGGCATTTGTATTAACAATCGTGCTGCTACTGTTGATAGCGCCTGCCGAAATGGCGGCATGATTTATTATTCCCGGACAACCGGTTTGGTCAGTTAAAGAAGTTATACAGCCGCCGGAATAAGTATTCACTCCTGTGCCAAGTGTCGTAGTACTATTGATTACAAACGGCGGCGTTCCTTTTAAGGTGTATGTTCCGTTAGTTGCTGTGGCATTCGGCGGGTAGTCGCTGCCGTAAGCGCACCAGTTGAATTTGCCGGTGGCGTTGCTCAACGTAGCAGTAACGGTCGAAGGGTTCGCAGTTACATAAAAGCCGCGTGTGTTGCCGGAAACAGTGGCAATGCTGCCGGCAATGGCGGAGGGATTGTTGATAACGGCTTTGGCAAATGTGCCGGGAGATGTGCCGGTAACGGGACACAAATCTACCCACACCCATACGCGGTTATTATACGGCGCAGCAGGAGAATTTGTCCATGACACGCGAAAGGTTACTTTCTTGGTAGAATAATCTACGCTCAACGGCGTAACGGTTACCGTTGCGCTTGCTGTCATGCTTGCAAGCAGGGCGAAAAGGAAGAAAAATTTTTTCATAACTATTTTTTTTAATTTATTTCTAATTGTGGCGTCAGCCAATTCTTAATTCCTAATTCTAAATTCTCAAAGCCCCGCAGGGGCGCAACGTGAATAACCCCGGGCAAGTGCAGCAAAGCGGAACGCAGCCCGGGGAAGCACGATGCTCCGCCCTGCACTCGCGCGGCGCACAGGTTTTCCACGATGCACTGGCAGTATTCCGCGCGAAAGGCAGGGAGATGCCTTGCCCCTCCGCGCTTACGCACGGGGTTATTCACGTTGCGCCCCTTCGGGGCTTGAGCGTCATTGTTCATATTATTATTTTTTTTGCGGCTTGCGGAAGTATTTTGCCGATTACAAACACAAACTTTTTATAGACAAAACACCTCCCCGCCGCTATTTTTTATTCGCTGCCAATTTTCTACGTTTCGTAATTCATGTATAAAAAAGCGAAACGCGAATTTTAATTTATCGATATTGCGGTTCTAGACTACCTACACCAAGAATAAACAAAATTCACGTTTATTTATAAAATTTGTTTCACTTGGCGCTTTTGAAATTGTCTAGATTTCAATATCTGAATAAAATCGGATTACACCGATTTGGTTGCAATAAAAAAAGAACGTCATTAATACTGCAAATATAAGACATTTTTTTTATCTGCAAATTTTTTTTGTATTGGCAAATTCAAGTGCCAAATGCAAAGCAGAAAATCAACCGGAAAAATGCGTGGGAAGCGGCGTTTTATGTGCAAAAATTCGTACCTTTGCAGGCGTAATCCGAATTTATTATTTAAAAAGCTGCTTCACTAATGGAAATCTATAACACGCTTACCCGTAAAAAAGAAACGTTCGAGCCGCTGCATCCGCCGCATATAGGCATTTATGTGTGCGGCCCCACCGTCTATGGCGACCCGCATCTGGGGCATGCCCGCTCGGCGATTTCGTTTGATATTTTATTCCGCTATCTGCTGCACAAAGGTTACAAAGTGCGCTATGTGCGCAATATTACCGATGTGGGGCATCTCGAAAATGACGCCGACTCCGGCGAAGACAAGCTGGCGAAAAAAGCGCGCCTCGAACAGCTCGAGCCAATGGAAATGGCGAAATACTATACCGACCGCTACCACGACAAAATGGATGCGCTGAACGTGCGCCGTCCGAGCATCGAGCCTTGTGCATCCGGGCATATCATGGAACAAATCGACATGGTGCAACAAATTCTTGATGCGGGATATGCTTATGTGGTCAATGGCTCGGTGTATTTCGATGTGATGAAGTACAACCAACAGTACCATTACGGCGTGCTGTCGGGGCGGGTAGTGGACGAGTTGCTTTCCGCCACGCGCGACCATCTCGAAGGGCAGGAAGAAAAACGCCACAGCGTGGATTTCGCCCTCTGGAAAAAAGCGCAACCCGAACATATCATGCGTTGGAAATCGCCATGGAGCGATGGTTTTCCGGGCTGGCATCTCGAATGCTCGGCGATGGGACGCAAATATTTGGGCGAACAGTTCGATATTCACGGCGGCGGCATGGACTTGCTTTTCCCGCACCATGAGTCGGAAATAGCGCAGTCGGAAATAGCCAACGGCTGCCGCCCCTGCCGCTATTGGATGCACAACAATATGATTACCGTCAACGGGCAAAAAATGGGGAAGTCGTTAGGCAATTCCATTATGCTGGAAGAATTTTTTGCCGGCCGCCATCCTTTGTTGGCGCAGGCCTATGCCCCCATGACGGTGCGGTTCTTCATCCTGCAAGCGCATTATCGCGGTACGCTTGACTTCAGTAACGATGCCATGCAAGCGGCTGAAAAAGGATTGAAACGTTTATTAGACGCTGCCGGGACAATAGAAAAATTACCACTTCTGGAGACGGCAGCCCCTACCGCCGAAGTGGACGGGATAGCGAAAAAAATCTACGAAGCCCTCGATGACGACCTCAATACGCCGGTAGCCATTGCCCGCCTCTTCGATGCTGTACGGCTGGTCAATGCCGCCAACGACAGGAAAGAACCGCTGGGAAAAGCGGCGGTGGAACAATTGCGGTATCTGTTCAACGACATTATGACCGGCGTACTTGGCCTGCGAGACGACCGGCAAGCCGCCGGCAATGCGGATATCCTTGACGGCGTTATCAAAATGGTTTTGGACATGCGCCAAACAGCCAAAGCCAATAAGGATTTTGCCACCGGCGACCATATCCGGGACGAACTGGCAAAACTCGGCATTGCGGTGAAAGATACGAAAGAAGGCAGCAGCTATAGCTTGCAGTAGGAGCAAATATAATAGTTTCGTTATATCAGGTAGTCCAAATAATTTCCGCTGTTTATCACGTGAAATTCGTGTTGCGGATAAGTTTCGGCAAAAGTCGCTGGAATTTTCGGGCGGCGTTTTTCGTTCCATTTGATTTCAAATGCGGTCAGTAAACCGTCAGCTTCTTCTATCAAATCAATTTCCTGCTGCTGGAAAGTACGCCAGAAATAATTTTTTACGAAATGCCGGCAATAATGGTTGGCTTTCATCCGTTCGCCGACAAAATAATTTTCCCACAAAAAGCCGGTATCCTGCCGCAGGTTCAGCGGCGAAAAATTTTGAATGACAGCATTACGTATGCCGTTGTCGTAAAAATATATTTTCTTTCCTTTCTTTATTTCGTTGCGATGATTACGACTGAAAGCCTGCCGCATAAAAATGACAAAACATTTTTCCAGCAAGTCAATATAACGCTCTACTGTGTCAGCCGTTGCCCCGATGATTTGTGCCAATTCGTAGTACGAGATTTCGCGCCCAAGCTGCAACGCCAATGCTACCAGTAATTTTTCCAACTGCGCCGGTTTGCGGACATCGCCCAACGCCAGAATATCCTTGTACAAATAGCTGTTTGACAAGTTTAATAAACATTCTTTTGCCTCGCCTGGAAAATTGACAACGTCAGGATAAGAGCCGTAAATCAGGCGGGTTTCCAACGATTGTTTTTCAACCAGCGTATTCGTTGCAGTTACCAATTCCTTTGCCGAAAACGGATAAAGGTGGTACGCAAATTTACGTCCTGTTAATGGCTCGTTTATTTCGTCTGCCAGTTCCAATGATGACGAACCACTAACAAGTAGTTGTACGGATGGAAATGCATCAGCAAGCAGTTTCAAAGTCAGGCCGATATTCTTCACCCGTTGCGCCTCGTCCACTACGATGATTTTATGATTGCCGACAAGCGCATGCAGTTCCTGTAAATTAGCGTTGCTCAAGAGTGTCCGCACTTCCGGTTCATCGCAATTCAGCGATAATGCCGGCTGCTGCTGTTTTGCCACCATCTGCTTTAATAACGTGGTTTTACCCACCTGCCGGGGGCCGGTGAGGACAATAACCTTACCTTTGAACAATTTTTGTTCCACTACTGCTTGTAGTTCCCGCTGAATCATCTGCATATTTTTTTGCAAAAATATAAAAAATCCGGCGATAATCGAAATTTTATATATAATTTTTCGATTATAACCGGAAAATTATATATAATTTTTCGATTAGGAGATATGGCGGCTATTTTGCCGGACGGCCTTCTATCCATGCCACAATTTCTTCATCGTTCGGGAGGACGCGCGGGGCAATGGATTTTACCCATTGGCCGTTTTCATCAATCAGGAATTTATGGAAATTCCATTGTACTTCGGCATCTTCCTGCCCGTTGGCCGCTTTGGAAGTGAGCCACTGGTAGAGCGGAGCAATGTCGTCTCCTTTCACCGATATTTTTGCCATTACCGGAAAAGTAACGCCATAATTGGCAGTGCAAAATTCCTTTATTTCCGCATCCGTGCCCGGCTCCTGTGCGCCGAAATTATTAGCGGGAAAGGCAATAATCGTAAAATTGCGGTCTTTATACGCTTCATACAAGGCTTGCAGCTGTTCATATTGCGGCGTCAGCCCGCATTTCGAGGCGACATTCACGACCAGCGTTTTTTTGCCTTTTAATTGCGACAATGCGAAGTCGTCCCCGTCAATAGTCTTGACCGTGTAGCTGTAAAAACCGCTGTCCGGCGCGCCGCATGCCAACAGGACGGCGGCAAAAGAAAGAAGAAAACATTTTTTCATAATAGTACATTTTAATATTTGTACAAAGATAATGTTTTTACGCAGAATGTGCCAAAAATGCCGCCTGCCGCCGGGTGCATTTCAAATGGCCGCTGGACATTTTGAGATGATGAGACAATTTGAAATGCACCCCCGATACCACAGCTATTTTGTCAAATTAAAAATTCTTCTTACCTTTGCAACATATTCCATGCTCCTTAAAACATTTTGAGTGCTTTTATTCTATCTCAGAAATCTGGAAAATTTCTACTTGTTTGACTGAATAAAAGCAAAACTCCACGAGAGAGAAACGTGAATTTTTGCTTATAGTTAAACAGGTCTTCCAGAACCTCTGAGATAAATAAGTACAGTTCGCGTTTCACATTTTATACCCGAACACTCTGAAAAGAGCCTTCCCGAAACAAGACATACCGAATAAAAGCTGCCAAAATGTGGGAGCAGGAATGACGTGAGCTGTTATGATTATTTATATACAAATTACGCGGATATAGTGCGGTAAAGTGGGATTGTTTTGTAGTGTGTTTGTGTTTGGGAATATTTAGTAGATATAAAACAATCCCAAAAACCGCAAAAAGAAGTATGAGGTATGAATTATGAATTATGAGTTATGAGTTGGCTGACGCCAATTAAACAATTAAACAATTAAACAAATAAACAATTATGAAAAAAGTTTTCTTTCTTTTCTTGGGCTTGTTGCTATTGGCAATGAGTTGCGCAACGGTTTCTGTGAGCACAGAAAAACCGTTGGA
>JAIROQ010000064.1 GCA_031257455.1 Prevotellaceae bacterium
ACCCCCAAAAAGTCCTTCGCCCCACTGCTCCCCTCTCCTTCAGGAGAGGGGTCGGGGGTGAGGATGGCTTGAGTTACCGGCAAATACTCCTTGCTCCACGCTGCCGAAGCCCTTCGGGATGGTTTCAACACGTGTTGGAAGTCTGCCGAAGCCCTTCTGGAATTAAGAACTAAGAATTAAAAATTGCTGGCGCGTCAGCAACTCATACCTCATAATTCATAACTCTCTTCCGGCGTCAGCCCAATCTGTAAATCTGTAAATCCGTAAATCTGTAAATTTTTCCAACCTTAGTAGCACAAGATGCCCCGCCCTGCATCTCGCGCGGCGCAGGGGTTTTCCACGATGCTCCGGCATTGCGCCGCGCGAAAGGCAGTGGCGCTGTTTTTACCCCGTGCTGAAGCACGGGGTTATTCACAGGCAGCCCCTACGGGGCTTTTTAGTTGAAAATGGAGAGTGGAGAATTGAAAATGATATTTAGTCGTAAGTCGTAAGTCGCGACAAGCGCAAATTAGTTGAAAATTGAAAATTGCGACAGGCGCAGTGGCGTCAGCCAAAATAGTCAATAGTCAATAATTAAATAGTCAATTCGCACCGGCGTCAGCCAAATCTGTAAATCTGTAAATCTGTAAATGGTCACCCTAATTCCTCTCTATGCTTCCTTCTTCGGGTTCGTAATAAATCAGGCGTATATTGTCCAGCGCGAGGGCGCTGCCGTTTGCGCCGATTTGCTTGTCGCCCCGCGTGCTGGAGGCAAAGGTGATGTGCAGGTAATTGGGCGTTTTTGCGGCGTCCAGCGTCACGAGGTGCAGCCGCAGTTTCTGCCAGCCGGCGGTAGCGGCAAGATGTTCCTGTTTGGCGCGGGCGATGACGGTGATACCGGGCGATTCGGCTTCGTCCCCCGAATGCCCGTAGGTATCTTCCGGCGCAATGGTATGGTATTTTATTTCGCCATTGCCCGTCCAGTGCAGCAGTTCTATGGTGGCCGAGCCTTCGTCCGTGCCGGCGACCGGGTCATGGTTGGAATTGACTAACCGTGCGCCGGGCTGGTAGGTATAGTCGGCTTCCAGCGCCACCGGCCGGGCAGTCCATGGAATAGCGAAGTAGGTCATCAGTTTCGGTTTGGAGGCATACATTATCCGGTAGTCGAACCGTCCGAGAAACATAGAGCCGGAAGCGGTTACCCTGATAGAACCGAGTATCGTGGCGGTGGCGGTGGTGAGTTGGACGGCCGTGCCGGTATTGGCATAACCGGGCGTCAGCCGGCGCATGGTGATAACGCCGGTAGCATTGGGGTTTGCCCATCCGGCGGCATTTTCCGCATCGTTCCATTCTTCCAGCCCGCCGTTGGGCAGCTGTGGCGCATTCAGGAGGATAATTTTGCAGGTAACGGCGCTGCTCTCGTCTTCGGGCATCAGGCGGATATCTTTATGCTCGCCGAAACTGTCGAACACCATTTCTTCGCCGCTGTTGACGTCCAATAAATATGCTTTTGGCGAAACGGCTATCGCCGGCGTAATTCGTAAAGGAAACTGCGCCTGTGAAAGCAGGATAACCACCTGCCGTTTGCCCGGCTCGATGTAGATTTTATCTATCCGGCTATTGGCCGAGAGGCGGCTGCCGATGCTGAAATCCGTTAAGGCGGCCAGGGCGCTTTTCGCCGGCTCTTCGTCCGCGAAGCGGATTGTCCACTCCGTCCGGCTGCCGTCTTCGGCGGTTACGGTAAATGGCCGTATAGCGTCCGGCGCGGCAAATTCGAGTTCTTCGACAGCATCCAATGAGCTTTCCGCGCCGCCCGACAGAGACAGGGCTGCTTTTACTTTCAGCGGGAAATATTTTTTCCAGTTGGTAATTGTCAGCGTGATGTTTTTCGTTACGGTGTCTATTCCGGCTTCCGGCGCAAGTTCCACCCGGCTTCCGGTAAGCGGGTTTTGCTGCGATGAGTAGCCGAGTATCGTAAATGCCGTAACATTGCTGCCGGTGCGCTTGGCTGCATACGCGGGGTCGGCATTCACAAAGCGGATATCCCATGCCCGTTCGTAGCCGTTTTCTGCTACCACCGTCAATGTATATGCGCTATCCAGCCGGGTAAAGGCCTGCGTAAACGCCGTGGAGCCGCCCTTTACCTGTGCGCCCTCCGAGAGGGTCATGGTGACGCCGGCGGTAAAAGGAAAATGCGCTGCGCCGGCGGTAATTTTCAGCGTTACGGTAGCGTTCCTTGCGTTGATGACCGGCGCATCCATCGTGACGGACGCCGGAAGGCCGGAAAGCGTGAACGTTTTAATCGCTGCCTCGCCGTGTCGGTAGGGCGCGAGGCGCAATGTCCACCTTTTATAATAAGTGGAAATCGTATCGACTATGTAAAACCCGTCCGCCGCATCGAATTGCGTAACGGTAAAGGTCGTGTCGGCAGGACAAGCGACTAACCGCGCGGCAGGATGCACGGGCAAATGCGCCTTTACGGTAACCGGAAAAACTGTTCCCTGCGTCAGCAGCGTAATCACGCCGGACGCAAAATCCTGCGTTATTTCCTGCACCGTGCCTTGCGACAGGTCAAACGACAGGCCGCCGGCGGGCAATGCCAACCGGTTTTTTGTCGGAATGCTCAGCGTGGGTTCGGCGGCGGCATTCCGGCACTGTACTAATTTCACCGTCCATGTTTGCGTTTTGCCGCTTTCGGCTTTCACCTGCAACGCAACGGTAGCGTCAACAGCAGCAAAAGTCAGGGCTTCGCCCGGCGCATAGCCGGTAATCCGGGCATTCTGTCCCGACAAAGTAATGGCCGGCGTAATGGATAACGGGAAAACAGGCGACAGCGTTAATATTTCTATTTCATTTTCGCTATATTTAATATTCGCATCCGTGCTTATTACCGCTTCGGCGGGCGTATAGCCGGTAACAGTGAACCGGCTGATTTGCGTTTGTTCATTCAGGATATTTTCCAACAGGCGCAATTGCCAACGCTTGACTTTACCGCTGGCGGCGACCACGTCAAATTCCACCACGTCTTCGAGCGTTTCAAAAACCACCTCGCCGGGATTAAACAGGCCGCCCTGCCGGGACAATATTTTCACCACCTCTTCGGACACGTCAATGGAAAGCCGGAGATGCAACGGGAAATCATACTTGCCATACAGCAGGGGGATAGCAATCGTATGGTCGCCCACCTTGGCAGGCGTTCCCAATTGGATGGACGCCGGCTCATAGCTTTCAATGGAAACAGCGGTTACTTCGGCGGCATTGCTGAGGGAATCCACCTGCTCGCAGGAAACCGCAATGCCCCATAACAAAAGCGACAAAGAAGCCCAACGGCGAAGGGAAAAAGGTGCAGGGGGTTTACAGTTCATAATTTTATAACCTTTATTTTTAGAATGTGTACAAATGTACAAAAAAAATTGTATATTTGTCGCTTAATAGCTATCGTCAGAATACATTGAAATAATATGAAAAAAATTCAAAACATACTCCTCGTAGTTTGTTTGTCTGTTACAGGCACAACGGTTTTTGCACAGTACAGTTCTTTTGCTACCAGCCCCTACAACGGCGTATCGGGACTGGGCGTACAGCCGGCGTCTATCGTGGACAGCCGCTATACTATAGATATTATGCCGGCCGGATTTTATTTAGGCATTTCCGGCAACTATGCAGGCAACCTGTTGTCTTTCGACCCGTATAAATATACCTATTCCTTACAGGAAAAAAATAATCTTACGTCATACATGCAACTCGATTTGCTGCATGCCATGATGGGGATAACTTCTCGCCAGTCGGTCGGCATTGGTTTCCGCACGCGCGCTTTCGGAAGCATCGGCAATGCTTCGAGGGAATTATTGGAGGCCATTTACGACAACAGGCCTTCTTCCGTTATTCCGCTGGATGATTTATATGCGCAATACCATACCCTGTCCGAACTGTTCGCTTCGTATGCGATGATGGTAACGCCGAAGAATGCCGTACATTCGGTATCGGTGGGCGTTTCCCTGAAACTGACTTCCGGCGGCTCGTCATCGTACATGAATTTTACGGACGGCACGGCGACTTATGATAATGCCGGTTTTAGACTGAATAGGGCCAACGGGCAAATCGGACGCTCAGCAAATGACGTCCGCTATCTGGATTTCAGGATGGGCAATGCGTTGGGCTTTGGCGCGGACATCGGGCTGGTCTATGAATACCGCCCCGATATGGAAGACTACGAATATGAAATGGACGGCGAAAGCGGCTTAATCAAACCCCTTCCCGAAAAATACCTGTTCAAAGTGTCGGTCGCCCTGACGGACGCAGGCGCCAGCGTGAAATATCCTGCGGCAAACAATAATTATAACTTTAAAAATAACAGTATAGGTATAGTGGACATCCACGACCTGACGATGAATAATATGTATGAACGGGCTTTGGCCGGAATAGATACGGTGCCGGTAGCTTCTAACTATTCGGTGAAATTGCCGATGGCTTTGAATGCCGCCATTGACTGGAATGCAGGGAATGGCCTTTATGTGAATTTTCATGCGTTGGTCGGCTTTTCGCGCGGCGCGGGAAAAGCATTCTACCGCAATGTCTATACCTTGACGCCGCGTTATGAACGCACATGGTTTGGCGTGGGTATCCCGGTACAGATAGACCAATACAGCAATCTCAATGTCGGCCTGATGCTGCGGCTGGGGCCGCTTTGGGCAGGTTCGCAGACGCTGTTCACGAATTTGGCTTCTAATACGACCAAAGCATCGGATATATCAATAATGGTGAAAATCCCCTTCCTGAAAACCGTAAAGAAAGACAGCGACCGGGATGGCGTATCCGACCCGTTTGATTTGTGCGCCAACCGGCGGGGAGCATGGGGCACGCAGGGATGTCCCGATACGGACGGAGACGGTATTCCTGACGACATTGACCTCTGCCCCTACGAAGCGGGATTATTGAGCCTGAACGGTTGCCCCGATCGCGATGGGGACGATATCACGGATGCGGAAGACAACTGCCCGGATGAGCCGGGATTGCCCGAATACAACGGCTGCCCCGACACGGACGAAGACGGCATTATCGACAAGCTGGATGATTGCCCGATGGACGCAGGAACAGTCGAAATGCGCGGTTGCCCCGATACGGACGGTGACGGCGTGCCGGATAAAGATGATAAATGTCCGACATTGCGCGGCGTGGCATGGAACTTCGGTTGCCCCGAAGGATATGACTACGAAACGGTGGAAACAACCGCAAGGAAACAAGTTCCCTTGACCCCCGAAGAACAGAAAATAGTGAACAATGCTTTTAATGACGTGTATTTTGACACAGGCAAAGCTACGTTCACCCCGCCCGCCCCGTCATTAGACCGGTTAAGCACATTGTTGAAAGGTCATCCCGACTGGCATGTGGTCATTACCGGACATACCGATAATACCGGTTTCTCCGCCAAAAAAGAACTCTCGGAAAACCGCGCTATTGCCGGTAAAAATTATTTAATACAAAAAGGTATCAGCGCCGACCGGATAACCACTATCGGTATGGGCGACATGGAGCCGATAGCGTCCAACAATACCGAAGAAGGCCGCCGGAAAAACCGCCGCATGGTGGTAACCATTGTTAAATAATGCGATTTCCTGTTATTGTACGTTACGCCGGCTTCGTGCTGTTGTTAAATGCCGCCTTTATGCTGGCGGCGGCGGTTGTTTCCCTGCTGCAGGGAGGCGAAGGACTGTGGGTGTTAATTATAAGCGCCGTCATTACCGCCATCGCCGGCGGAGCGCCCCTGCCCTTTGTGAAGCCGGTGGAAGACCTCACCGCCAAAGAAGGAACAGGTATCCTGGCATTTTCATGGATTATGAGTTGTACTTTCGGCATGTTGCCCTATTTGTTCTGGGGAGGCGAATTTACTTTCATTGACGCATGGTTTGAAAGCGTGTCGGGATATACCACTACCGGCGCTACCGTGTTGAACCATATCGAACAGTTGCCGGAAGGGTTGCTCTTCTGGCGTTCGGCCACGCACTGGATGGGCGGGCTGGGGGTAGTGGTGCTGCTTGTACTGGTATTGCCCACCATGTATAACCTGAAAATACGTCTGGCAAAAGTAGAAATATCCACCCTCTCCAAAGGCAATTTCAAATTCCACGTACAGCAGACGGCGCGTGTCATCTGCATCATGTTTATCGGATTGACGGTATTGCTGTGCGGCCTGCTAATGCTCGCCGGCATGGACTGGTTCGATGCGGTGAACCATGCTTTCAGCACCATTGCCACCGGCGGCTTCAGCACGCGGGACGCAAGTATCTTCGCCTTTCACAACGGATGGATAGAACTTATCCTGTCCGTCTTTATGATTATTTCCGGTATGCACTTCGGGTTGCTGTTCATGGCATTTACCGGCAATGCCCGGCCGCTGTGGAAATCGCCCGCCGTGCGTTTCTATTTGACCACGATGTTGGCCGGCATTGTTTTTATATCCCTCAATTTATATTTCTCCGGCGTCCATGACAATCTCTTCACCGCTTTCCGCTACGGGGGTTTTCAGGTACTGTCCATAGGCACTACTACCGGATTTGCCACTGCCGACACTACGCAATGGCCGGTTTTTTCGACCCTCCTCCTATATTACTTCATGCTGCAATGCGCCTGTGCCGGCTCTACTTCCGGCGGTATCAAAGCCGACCGGATACAAATTCTTTTCTGGTCTATTCGCGGGTATATCCGCAAACAGCAACACCCGAACGCCGTAGTGCCGACCCGTGTCGGGGGCAATACGCTGGACAACGACACCGTGTATGCCGTCCTGCAATTCGTCATCACATATATCATGGTCGTCTTCTTTGGCGCGATAGTGTTATCGCTATTGGGAGTTGATTTGTCCACCGGTTTTTCGGCTTCGGCAGCCTGTATGGGCAATGTGGGGCCGGGCTTTGGGGAAGCCGGCTCATTCGGGAATTATGACGGCATTCCCGCACTCGGAAAGCTGGTCTTAACCTTTGAAATGCTGCTCGGACGATTGGAAATCTATGCCCTCCTGCTCTTCCTCTTCGTGAAAAGTTGGCGGTAATATAATGTGCTAATTTGCTAATGTGAAAATGTGCTAATGTGACTAATTGGGCTGACGCCCGAAGAGAGGTATGAGGTATGAGGTATGAATTATGAGTTATGAGTTGGCTGACGCCACTGCGCCTGTCGCCATTTTCAATTTTCAACTTTCAATTTTCAACTAAAAAGCCCCGCAGGGGCGCAACGTGAATAACCCCAAGCAAGTAGCGAAGCGGAACGCAGCTCGGGGAAGCACGATGCCCCGCCCTTCCTTTCGCGCGGCATACTGCCGGTGCTTCGTGGAAAACCCGTGCGCCGCGCGAGGTGCAGGGCGGGGCATGTGGCGCTACTAAGGTTGGAAAAATTTACAGATTTACAGATTTACGGATTTACAGATTTGGCTGACGCCACTATGTTTGCCGCAACTCATAACTCATAACTCATAACTAAAATACGCTTGCCGCCATTTTCAACTTTCAACTCTCAATTTTCAACTAATTTGTACCTAAGTACTGTATTTAAAATATTTTTTCTACCTTTGCAACATATTCCATGCTCCTTAAAACATTTTGACCGCTTTTATTTTATTCTTGAAATCTTGACAATTTCATATCAACTGAATAAAAACAAAATTTCACAAAAACGTGGACTTTTGCTTATAGTTGATAGGGTAGTCAAGAACCTCAAGAATGATAAGTATAGTTCACGTTTCACATTTTATACCCGAACACGCTGAAAAGAGTTCCTCCGAAACAAGACTGACCGAATAAAAACTGCCAAAATGTGGGAGCAGGAATGACGTGAACTGTTTTATATACGAATTACGTAGTACGAATTACGCGAATTTTTACGGATTACGCGGATTGAATGCGGCAAAAGGGATTGTTTTGAAAGGACTGTGTTTGTTTGAGGAATGATGGTAAGTAGAAAACAATCCCGAAACCGCAAAATGAGTTATGAGTTAGTCCACGAATTACACGAATTGAGGTATGAGGTATGAGGTATGAGGTATGAAGTATGAAGTATGAAGTATGAAGTATGAGCGCTGACGCCAAATAAACAACTCAACAATTCAACAAATAAACAACTCAACAAATAAACAACTCAACAAATAAACGATTATGAAAACAAATCAATCAATTTCTCTGCGGTGGCG
>JAIROQ010000098.1 GCA_031257455.1 Prevotellaceae bacterium
CAGACTTTAGGATGGCACAGAACTACCTGCATGGTGAACAGGGTGTCCAAATCAACGCCCTGATGGCGGCTTGCGCGTGGAATTTGAAGAAAATGATGGAAAAACTCCGCGAAAAAGTCAATCAACTTTTTTATCTCATTTTTTCCCGTTACTTTTTCCAAAAAAACTTCTCCCTGAATGCCGCTTAAATTACTTTTATAAGGAGCGACTAAATAGAATAGATAGTTGGACGGGAAGAGGCTGTTTAAAATCAAAAAGCGAACAGCCTCTTTTATTAAAAAAACAAGTAATTTTACAAATTAAAAAATAACAATCATGAAAAAATTTTTACTTTCCGCCATTGTCATTGTAATGGCAATATCCTGTTCCGAAAAACGCAATCTTATTGTTACGGGAACAGTAGAAGGCGTTCCATCGGGAAAAATCTATTTACAAAAATTCGTAAACAAGGTATTTTTCGTTATTGATTCGACAGATATCAAAGACGGCCAATTCACGTTCTCCGAAAATGTAGCATTGCCCGAAATTTACGGATTGACGCTGGATACTCTCGAAAACTCCTTCTTTGTATTCTTTGACGCAAGCCCGGTCAATATCAAACTTGACACGGCGCAGCATTACCGGAATACCGAAGTTACGGGCTCCGTGTCGCAGGATTTGTATCAGGAATACCGGAAGAACACAGATGTGAACATCGACGAGTTCATCCGCCAACATCCGGCATCGCTGGTTTCGGCCTATGTTCTCTACCGCTTTTTCTCGTACCGGCTGCCGCCGGACGAAATCCGCGCCAACATAGCCCTGCTCGACAGTTCGCTGTGGGCGACCCAATATGTTAAAACATTGCAGGAATTTGCCGAAACGCTCGAACTTGTCGCTATCGGCAAACCGGCGCCGGACTTCACGCTTACCACCCCCGGCGGAGATACGGTAAGGTTTTCCGACAAACTCGGCAAGGGTTACGTGCTGTTGGATTTTTGGGCGTCATGGTGCGGCCCCTGTCGAAAGGAAAATCCTACTGTCGTAAGGGCTTTCAATAAATACAAGGACAAGGGTTTCGACGTCTTCGGCGTATCGCTCGACAAAAGCAAGGAACAGTGGGTGGAGGCCATTGGAAAAGACAGTCTCACGTGGACGCATGTATCCGATTTATTGTATTGGAACAGCAAGCCTGCCCAATTATATGGCATACGCGCCATACCGTCCAACGTGTTGATTGATGAAAACGGGATTATCATAAAAAAGAACCTCCGGGGAAAAGAATTGGAGGCTGTATTGGCCGAATTATACGCCCGCCGCTAAACAACCCGTTTCCCGGCCGCTCATCGCCGCCTTTTCGGATATTTAGACAAAATCCGGTCGCAGATAATGCGAATTTAAACGATAAACAAGGCTGTTCAAAAACTTTTTGAGCAGCCTTGTTTGTTTGAATTTATCCGTTATTACCTGTATAAAAACAAGACAGGGATTGAATCCCTGTCCGCCTTTAACCTAACCTAAAATTTAACCCATTAGAAAATATTTCTATTTTCGAGTACAAAGGTACGACTGTTTTCTCAATCAAACATTAATGAAACATTAAATTGTCATTAAAATGCAGGCCGCTTAAATTTAGCGGTTATAAAGTGGCCATTTTTTTTGAAAAGTTCAAGTAAAATTTATACCTTTGCACTCCATAAGTTTTAGTTCAGGGCCCATAGCTCAGTCGGTCAGTAGCACCTGACTCATAATCAGGGGGTCGTTGGTTCAAGCCCAACTGGGCCCACAAAGAACCGCCGGTATGTTTCCATACCGGCGGTTCTTTCTTAAATCTTTAAATTTTCAAATCTTTAAATCTTTTCGATATTTCGCCTTGTAATCCGCTGGCTGTTTCCATGTGGCACGCTGTGGCGTTACGATAAGGGAAGTGGGTGAAGAGCAATTATCGAAGCCGTAACCGCTCTGTTGCGGGCAGACGCCGTCTTTCCATGCCGCCCAATGCGCATTGCCCAATAATGACGCCGGAATAGCGCCGGTCAAACGGTTTTGCGCCAGCCACAGTTCTACCAGCTTCGGCAGGTTGCCTAATCCGTCAGGGATAGCTTTTGTAAAATTGTTACTGTTCAACGCAAGCGATTCCAAGTTGGTAAAAGTGGAAATATAGTCCGGGATACTGTCGGAGAGCTGGTTTCTGTAGAGATAGAAGACCTCCAGTTTTGTCAATGCCGACCATTCGGCAGGAACGGCCTCCGTAAACGTATTTTTACTTACATCCAGATATATCAACTTCGTGTAGGCGCCCCAGCCTGCCGGCAATGTACCGGACAGTTGATTGTCGCTTGCCGCAAGGTATTCCAGCGCCGGCAGGCTATTGCTCAGGGCGGGTAACGCAGTCAGGGCATTTTCGCTCAGGTCGAGTACCACGAGGTTTGCCAGCGCGCTCAGGTCGGGTGTTGCGCCGCTCAACTGGTTCGCCGATAAATCCAGATAATACAGTTCCGTGAGGCTGCCCAGTGTCGCGGGGATGGCGCCCGAGAGGTTATTGCCGCTCAAGTCGAGGTAGCGCAACTGCGTCAAGTTCCCCAGCCCCGAAGGCAGTGTACCCGTCAGGTTATTTGCCGGCAATGCCAGTTCTACCACCCGTCCGTTTTCTACTTTCACGCCTTCCCAACTCGTCATGGGAGTATAACGGTCTATTGTCCATTTGACTGTCCACGAAGCGGCGCCGCCGGTGCTGTTATACAGGTTTACCAGCGTGATGCTGTCGGCTTGCGTGGCGGAAATCCGTCCCTGCGATATGCTGACGGAAGCCCTCGCCAGGCCTGCTTCAAAGCGTACCACCGCATTCCGGTCGTAGTCGGCATTGGCCGCGGCCGATATTCTGGCCTGCGTGGCGCTTTCTTTCGCTACCGTCAGCCATGAGGCTTCGGTGGACGCCGACCAGTCATCGGCATTCGTAGTTACCGTTACCACGCTCTGTCCTCCCTCGCCCGAGAACGACAGGGACGCAGGGGTGACCGAAAGCGTTACCACCGATGTCGGGGTGGTGGTCTCACCGTTCGGGTCCGGGTCTTCGCTACAACCTGTTACCAGCAACAGCAGTACACACAGCGTAAAAACGCTCCATAAATAGCTATAATTTGTTTTCATATTCTTTCGTATTAAGGTTTCATTTAATATTTCCATAATAGTAGTGTGTTTAGAGTTTAATGACCCGTTTCACCGTATAATTATCCCCGCTCGACAGTTTTACCAGCAACACGCCGTGCGGACATCTGGAGAGATCAAGGCGGAACACCTGAGCGCTGACGGTCTGCCGCAGGTACGCCACGCCCGTGATGGAATAAACCGTTATATCCACCGTTTCCGCATAGCCCTCTTCAATAATGACGTTCAGTTCCGTTTCCAGCGGATTCGGGAACAGTTTCGCCGTCAAGCCGTGTTCGTCCACCGTAACCGATTCATCAAGGTAAATATGGTCGGAAACGATTTCGGAAGTATCCGTTGCATTGGCTACCACGAAGTAAACTTCTTTCAGTCCCACGCCTCCGGAAAGGGTGTAAACCGGCGTTTCCACGTATGGCAACCATACTTTGCCGACTTGCGACAAGTCTTCGTTTGCGCTAAACACCGCCGGTATGCCGTTTTCTACCGTATGGTTCAATGTAACCACACGGCTGTTGGTGTTCATTGCGCCGCTATTGACGGTAAAGTCGGTGATGCTCATCGGGTGCAGCGGTTTATAGAGGATATCATCGCTTAGCACGGTGGTTTCGCCTTTGTCGTTCTTCAGTTTGGTATATACCGTCTTGACGCCGTGTACATCGGAAGCAAAGGTATAGGTCAATGCCGAAGGATTGTAGGCTTGCCACGAGGCGTCGTTGAAGTCCTGCTGTTCGCTGGCCATATAGTAAGTCGGTGCGCCGCCGCTGTACGTATAGGTCAAATCAACCGTACGGTACAGGGCAACGGCATTGCCGTTTTCAAGTTCAAAGGCCGTAAGCGCCGGCGGCGCCGAACTTGCATAAGCTATATTGTAGATAGCCTGCGCAGGCGTCGTAAAGGTATTGGCGGCTTTCGGGAGGGCATAAACCCGCAAACGTTCCATGTTGTTATCTATGGCGTAAAGGTTGCCCGCCGCGTCAAATGCCACGCCTATGGCATAAGCGCCGGTTGCCGTAGAAATAGCA
>JAIROQ010000119.1 GCA_031257455.1 Prevotellaceae bacterium
ATCCTTTTGGCGCCAGCCTATCAACAGTTCAACAGTTCAACAAATCATCTTGCGATATTGAACGTAACCGTTTTCTCTCCCTTGTAATTTCCTTTGCCGTGGATGGTGAGTTCGGCCATACCGACATTGACGTTGTTCTTGTAGGTTACCGAGAAATCTTCCCCCATATACAACCGTACAGTCGGTTTGCCGTCTTCGCGGAAATGCACTTCCGGGATAATGGTTATCGGCCGTTCGGTATATTGTTGCGTTTCGATAGGCTCTATCACCGTATGGTCGCCCGCGCCCAAGTCCTTTATGGGGTGCCGGCGGCCGGCTTCCTGCGCGAGGATTTCCTTGTAACGTTCCATCACCATGTTTAATTTGGCGATAAATGCCTTGTTGGTATCTGCCCCGTTGACGCGCACCAGCGCTTCCAGCAGGTCGAGGATGCTACGGAATGTTTTGTCCACCTCCTTGCGGATGCGTTGCATGTGTACATTGGGGCGTTTTGACGCCTCATCGTAGCGGTTCATCATCAACGCTTCGAGGTTGCGGCTCGTCTGCACTAATTGCCCCAGCCATTCGCCCAGTCCGAGCGCGGATACATATAAATAATTGTCCTGCTTTATCAGTTCGCGGTGCAGGTCTTCGATGGCAGCGGTTTCCTCGTCAAGGGTCTTGGCGGCGATGTTGCCGTAATGCTCCAGAATAACTTCCAGTTTCTCCGCCGCCCGCCGTTTGTCGGGGTCAAAGTGATTGCGGAAGGATTTTACATTGTCCGCCAACCCGCGATATAAGCGGTCGCGTTCATGGTCGAGTTCCACAATCTCGGCCGTCAGTTCGCTCCGGCGGATAATGTCCAGCGCCGCCACCTCTTCGTCGAACAGCGGTTTATAGACGTCGTACAGCGGCTTAATGCCCAGCGTTTCGGGATTAAACTCCACAAACAGCGCATTCACGTTGGTGTGAAATTCCACATGGGCTTCGTTCCGCAGGTGTTCATAACTGAACCTGATAATGATAAATGCAATAATTTTTTTCATAATTTTATATATATTTAATAGTTAATGGCGAGGGTTTCGGCATACTTCCGGCAGCTACCGGAACCGCCGTCGAGGGCTCGGGCAACCTTCCGGCAGCTACCGGAACCGCCGTCGAGGGCTCGGGCAACCTTCCGGCAGCTACCGGAACCGCCGGCAAGGGCTCGGGCAGCCTTCCGGCAGCTACCGGAATCGCCGTCGAGGGCTCGGGCATGCTTCCGGCAGCTACCGGAACCGCCGGCGAGGGCGTCAGGGACGCCTGCCAAAGAGTCCGTATAGGAGTAAACTGTTTTTTTGGGATTTTTAAGAGTGGGGGAGACTAATATGTGCTGTGCTGCTCCGCAGCACGGAGGTACGACAAATTTCGTTACGGCGCAAGGGCTTTGGCGATATGTTTCCAAGAAGTTATTCACAATGCGGTTTTGTTATTAAAAAACGCTGCAAAAGTACCGCCCCCCTGTTACAAAGGAATGACCGGATTATTACGAAGCGGTTACAGTGGTCAATTTTGAATTATGGGTTGTTGATTTGTTGAACTGTTGAACTGTTGAACTGTTGAACTGTTTAGTGGCGTCAGCCAATCTTTAAATCTTTGAATTTTTAAATCTTTAAATCTGTAAATCTGTAAATCCTTTTGGCGTTAGCCAATCTTTAAATCTTTGAATTTTTAAATCTTTAAATTAATTAATCACATTAATCAAATCTGTAATTTTTCTTTATCTTTGCAGCCTATGAATAGGGAAACAGATTTTTTAGTAATAGGCGCCGGGCTGGCGGGACTTAGTTTCGCGCTGAAAACGGCGGACAGGGCGAAAGTCCTTTTAGTATGCAAAGCCACCCTTGACGAAGCGAATACGACCTTTGCTCAGGGCGGCATCGCCTCTGTGATGTATGACCACGACAATATCGAAAAGCATGTGCAGGACACGTTGATTTGCGGCGCCGGCCTCTGCAATGAAGCGGTAGTGCGGATGGTCGTGAGCGCCGCCGCCGGGCAAATCTGGCAGTTGACGCAGTGGGGCGTGAAGTTCGACCGCACGCCTGACGGCGCTTATGACCTGCACAAGGAAGGCGGCCATTCGGAACGCCGTATCCTGCACCACAAGGACAATACCGGCGCGGAAATACAGCGCGCACTGGTGGACAAAGTCCGCGCTCACCGGAATATCACCGTGCTGGAACAACATTTTGCCGTAGATTTGCTTACGCAGCATCATCTCGGGCAAACGGTGCGCCGCCGTGACGGGAATATCGAATGCTACGGCGCATATGTGCTGGACTTGAAAACGCAACAGGTCGGCACGTTCCTTGCCAGCGCAACGGTGGTCGCTACCGGCGGGCTGGGCAACCTGTACCACACTACGACCAATCCCTCGATTGCTACCGGAGACGGCGTGGCTATGGTTTACCGCGCCAAAGGAGTAGTCGAAAATATGGAGTTCATACAGTTTCATCCATCATCGTTGTATCATCCCGGCGAGCGGCCGGCATTCCTTATTACCGAAGCGATGCGCGGTTTCGGTGCGCTCCTCCGCACGCAGGACGGCCAACGGTTCATGCAAAAGTATGACCCGCGCGCCGAACTTGCCCCCCGCGACATTGTGTCGCGCGCCATCGACAATGAAATGAAGCAGCGGGGAGACGATTTTGTGTACCTCGATTGCACCCACCGGCCGGCGGAAGAGGTTATCGCCCATTTCCCGACAATTTATAAAAAGTGCTTAAGTATCGGCATTGATATTACGAAGGAATATATTCCCGTAGCGCCGGCAGCGCATTACTCCTGCGGCGGCGTGAAGGTGGACATGAACGGCTGCACGTCCATTCACCGGCTGTATGCCCTCGGCGAAACGTCAAGTACCGGCCTGCATGGCGCTAACCGGCTGGCGTCAAATTCGCTTATTGAAGCGGTCGTATATGCCGACTGCGCGGCGCGGCATGCATTGGAACGCTTTTCACACTACACGGTCTGCCATAAAATCTGCGACTGGGACGCCGGCGGCACGACCCATCCGGAGGAAATGGTGCTGATTACGCAAAATTATAAGGAAATGCAGCAAATCATGAGTAACTACGTAGGCATTGTGCGTTCCAACCTCCGCCTGAAACGCGCACTCGACCGCCTCGAAATTATTTTCAAGGAAACGGAAGACCTCTACCGGAAATCCATCCTGACGCAAAATCTTTGCGAACTGCGCAACATGATTAAAGTATCCTACCTGATTATCCGCAATGCACAGGAACTGCACGAAAGCCGAGGCCTGCACTATACTATCGATTATCCCGAACCTGCCAAAAATGCCTTGTACGATGAATAAAACGGCAGTGGTTATACTGAACTGGAACGGTAAACATTTTTTACAACAGTTCCTGCCGGCGCTGGTGGAGCATACTTCCCTGCCCGGCGTGGCGCTGGTAGTGGCCGACAATGGTTCGACCGACTGCTCGCAGGCTTTCCTGCAACAGGCATATCCGCAAATCCGGCAGATTGTTTTCGATAAAAATTATGGCTTCACCGGCGGCTACAACCGCGCCCTGTCACAGGTCGATGCGGATTACTACGTCCTGCTCAACTCCGATGTGGAAGTAACCGCCAACTGGCTACAACCGTTGAAAGCCGCGCTCGACAACCATCCCGAAGTAGCGGTATGTATGCCGAAAATCCGCTCCTTTGACCGCCGCACGGCGTTTGAGTATGCCGGCGCAGCGGGCGGCTTTATCGACAGGTATGGTTTCCCGTTTTGCCGCGGGCGCATTCTCAGCTGCATTGAAGAAGACAACGGACAGTATGATACGCCGCGCCGCATCTTTTGGGCCAGCGGCGCCTGCATGATGATACGCGCCGCCGTATTCCACCGGCTCGGCGGCTTTGACGATGATTTCTTTGCACACATGGAAGAAATCGACCTCTGTTGGCGCGTCCAGCAACTCGGCTATTCCGTGATGTGCCTGCCGCAAGCGGTGGTATATCACGTGGGCGGCGGCACGCTGCCGAATGAAACGCCATTCAAGTTATACCTCAACTACCGCAATAATCTCTACATGCTTTACAAAAACCTGCCCGACAGGAAACGCTTCCTGCTGGCTGTACGCCTTGTATTGGACGGCCTTTCCGCCGGCGTCTATTGCCTGCGGGGAAAATTTGCATCCTTCGCCGCCGTATGGAAAGCGCACATACATTTTTGGCAGCGCCGGAAAAACCTCCGCACAAAACGCCTGCCGCAACGCAACCACCCCGTAGCACATATCTATCCCTCCAGCGTGGTACTGGGTTTCTACCTGTCGAAAAAGAAACGCACGTTCGGGGAATTAGAATTTGGCTTGCGCCAATTTAAAGATTTAAAGATTTAAGCTGACGCGCCAGCCTAATTAGTCACATTAGTCACATTAGCAAATTAGCAAATTAGCAAATCTTGACAGGGAACAAACATTTTTTGTCAGTTATTAAACCATTTGTAGGAGAATTGTACGTAATATTGTACAAAAAAACGAAGCCATGAAAATAGGATTTTGTATCGTAAATTATTCCGATAAACCGGTAGAGGAAGTCTGTAAAATTGTATCCGACCAGGGATACGAAGCCATTGAAATACCTTCCTATAAAGATAACGGGCAAATTGATACCGACCGGTTGTTACAGCCGGGCGAAGCGGAAAAGTTTAAAAAAATGGTTCATAGCTATGGTCTTGAACTGTCTGCTATCAGCAATCATCCCGAATCCCTTCTTGTATTAGGCCCCTATGGAGTGGATACGGACAGTATCTGTCCCGGTACGAAAGAAGAAAAAATAGAATACGGGAAAAAAAGTCTTATTAAATCGGCACAGTTGGCCAATGCCCTTGAAGTGCCGGTGGTGGTTGCCTTTTCAGGCATTGAAAATTTCGGTCATATCAATGACTGGCCCTATCCCGGAGGATGGGCGGAAGAAGAAAAACGGTTTGTAGAAAATTACCTGCCGGTTTTCGACAAATTTAAAGAATACGGTGTGAAAGTAGCTTTTGAACCGCATCCGAACAATATTATATATGATACGCATACGGCATTAAGGTGTCTGGAATTATGTGCGCATCATCCGAGCTACGGTATCAATTTCGACCCGGCCAATTTGCTGATGTCGGGCATCAATTTGCAGACGTTTATCGATGAATTGGGCGGCAGGATTGTGGCGGTACATGCAAAAGATTGCGAACTTGTAGCCCACAATATGATGAAAGGCGGGTTGATGATGCAGGGGGAATGGGGACGGTTAGACCGCTCTCTGCGTTTCAGGATACCCGGTTGGGGAAGTATTGACTGGAAAAAGATTATAACCGAATTGTATATGGTGGGGTTCGATGGCGCATACAATTACGAGCACGAGGATGTAACCATGAGCATCGGGGACGGGGTAGAGAAAACGGTTGCTTTCTTAAAACCATTGATGATTAAAGCGCCGTATGAAGCGCGGACAGACAAGTTATTTCAAAAATAAACAATATTGTTATGAAAACAATGCGGGCACAGGTTCTGATAGAGCCGAACAGACTGGAATTGCATGAAGTGGCCATTCCTGTCATCAACGAAAATGAAGTACTGATAAAAGTGAAGTATTGCGGTATTTGCGGCTCCGACTGGGGCTCTTATACCGGCAAGTACGCCGATGAAGCCGCCCTTCTTCCATTAACCACCGGACATGAATTTTGGGGGGAAATCGAAGAAGTGGGAAGCCGGGTGAAGAAATTTAAAAAGGGCGACCGGGTAGCCGCCGACATTTGCCTCACCTGCGGGACTTGCTACTACTGCCGGCGGGGCGACCGTCTTTTATGCGAAACTTTTACACAAATAGGGATACATACCTCCGGGGCATTCGCCGAATATGTAAAAGTTCCCTGGGAAAACTGCTATATCCTCCCCGAAAGCGTGGATGATTACAGTGCGGCTTTCATCGAGCCGTTGACCGCCTGTTTGCATGCGGCAAAAGCAATGGATTTGAAGATAGCCAGCAGTATTGTCATCATCGGTTGCGGACTGGGCATCATACACGGGGCGCTGGCCAAACTGCGCGGCGCGGCGCCGGTCATCGTGGTCGGCGATAATGCGGAACGCCTGCATACCGCCAAACAAATGTGCGCCGACCATGTAATCAACATCCGGGAAACGCCCGATGCGGTGGCGGAAGTAATGAAATTGACCGGTGGCATTGGCGCGGACTATGTGCTGGAAGCGGTGGGAACTTCCGCCACGTATGAGCAGGCTTTCAAAATGCTGCGCAAAGGCGGTAAGCTGGAAGCATTCGGTATCTGCGCCGATGATGATTATGCCCGCATCCCTCCCGTGCAGTTTGTATTGCAGGAAAAGAAAGTATCGGGCAGTTGCGCCGGTATCGGGAATGACTGGGAAGACGCCATTAAGCTGTTACAGTATAACCGGATTGACCCGCGCCCGTTGATTTCTATGGTTGTCCCGCTGGAAGAACTGGAAACAGCCCTGAAAGAATTGCGCACCAACCCCAAATTAGTGAAAGTACTGGTCGCGCCCGAAATCAAGGAGAGGTATGAACTATGAGTTGTTGAACTGTTGAGTTGTTGAACTGTTGATTTGCTGACGCTAAAAGGATTTAAAGATTTAAAAATTCAAAGATTTAAAGATTTAAAGATTGGCTGACGCCAAATAAACAAATAAACAAATAAACAGTTCAACAAATCAACAGTTCAACAGTTCAACAAAT
>JAIROQ010000120.1 GCA_031257455.1 Prevotellaceae bacterium
GCCGCTGTATGAAACCCATACATCTGCCCCGACACCACATCGTGCGAAGCGCCTGTTACGCTTTGCAGGCAATTGGGTAGCCCTTCGGCGCGGCGCAAACCAAGAAACGCAAAAATCAATGCTTCCTTGAAATCAATAACCATGTTATCCGGCTTTATCCATTGGAAATCGCCGTAGTGGAGGGCGCGTTCCAAAAGGAATATATTATACGCGCCACCACCGGTAACCAGTACGCTCGCGCCTTTCTTGAATGGCCGCGCTATCTGGCAGGCGGCATGTTCGGTGAGGGTGGCTATTTTGTTTTCAAATGTGTCAGTACACTGTTCCACCAACGGCATCACATTGGCATCAACCCATTCCTGCGCAAGCGATTTCGGCGCACGGCGGTGATAATATTCCAGTGCATTCAATGAAGCAAAAAGTTGTTCATTTACTTTTCCCGCCCGCGCCGTCAGGCCGTCTTTGTCGTATTCCTGTCCGTGTGCGCGCATCAGGCGGTTCAGGCAATAGTTGGCCGGACAAAGGTCATAGGCAATGCGCTTGCCGCTGTCATCATCGAACGACACGTTTGCAAAGCCGCCAATGTTGAGGCAATAGCCGTATTCGCCAAACAGCAGCTTGTCGCCGATAGGCACTAACGGCGCGCCTTGCCCGCCAAAGGCCACATCCAATGTACGAAAATCACAAATCACCTTAAACCCCGATGCAGCGTGCAAATGCGCACCATGACCTATTTGCAGGTTATAACCTATGTCGGGACGGTGGAAAACCGTGTGCCCATGGGACGCCACAAAATCAACGTCCGTCAAGTTGTATTTTCCGGCAAACCGCTTGACCTGCGTTCCGAGATAGCGTCCGTATTCCGCATCCAGTGCGGCAATCCCTTCCGCCGTCCGGTAATAAGAGCCGCGCAGTTTTTCGCGCCATTCTTCGCTGTAAGGATAACTTTCGGCATGGAGGATTTGGTACGTCCACTTTTCGCCGTCTTTCTTGAAATGCGTATATACCACATCCAGCCCGTCCAGTGACGTGCCGCTCATCAATCCGATAATTTTTTTAGTCATAATTTTAGTTGTAAGTTATAAGTCGTAAGTCGTAAGTCGTAAATTGTAAGTCGCGACAAGCGCACTAATTCTTAATTCCTAATTCTTGAAATAGCGCCGTCATCGCTGACAGTAATTACGGTTGCCATTTCCGGGAAATCCTGTTGGGTCAATTGCTGGATGACTTTCAGGGCGCGTTGTTGTTTGTCCGGTTGCGGCGGCCGGCGTTTTTCCTGAAAGGTGGAAATTATTTCGGCATTCAGGAATGCGCCGTTTTCATCGGTATGAATTTTGAAGACCGGCGCTATCCCGCTTACGCCGCTTACGTTGATGCGGTCGAATGTGCAAAAATTCCCCATGCTGTATGCAATAAAACGGTTGCGGTACACTTCTACCGCCCGCGTTACATGCGGCCCGTGTCCCAACAACACATCCGCGCCGGCGTCAATCATGCGGTGCGCAAATTCGTACACATTGCCCCTGTTTTCCCCTATAAAATATTCCGTTTCCCGCGTTACGTGCTGCCGGCCGCTGCCTTCAGCGCCCCCATGAAAAGACACGATGACAATCCGGCAGGCGGCTGCAAGTTCGCGTACGATTTTTTCGGCGGCAGGAATATCATTTAGGTTTACCGTGCCGCTATTGGGCGCAAAAGCGGCAAAGCCATATTTCACGCCATTCAGGGTAAAGGTATCGGTTGCGCAATATCCCGCAAGGCCGGCAAAGTGAATGCCTGCTTTTTTCAGTGTTTCCACAGTGGAACGGCGTCCCTGTTCGCCGAAATCGCCGACATGGTTGTTTGCTACGCTGAGCAGGTTAAATCCCGCATCGACCAGGCAATTTACAAAATGCGTGGGCATCCCGAATGTATAGCAAACACTGGGGTCGTTGCATCTTTTAGGCGTACTTGCATGGTCGGTCAATACGCCTTCCAGATTTCCGAAAACGATGTCGCCGCCGGAGAGCGCGTTATGCAAGGGTTTCAGGATGCCGGAACAGTCTTCGCCTGCCGGCAAATAATCGCGCGAAGGAAATATCGTTCCCAGCATAATGTCGCCGGTAGCCACGATAGTTACCTCTTGTGCCGCCATGCACACGGGAAACAACAGAAGAAAAAAGAAGAATTTCATGTTTAAAGTTTAAGGTTTCATGTTTAAAGTTTAAGGTTTCACGTTTAAAGTTTAAGGTTTCATGTTTAAAGTTTAAGGTTTGTTTCAGATTTGAGGTTTTGGGGATGATCTTTTATATTTTATACCTGTCATTTCTGTGTTATGCAGATACTGTATGAAGGTGGCGATTTTTTTTGAAAGTTGCTGAACTTTCTCTTTTAGCAACACGAATTCATCAGTAGTGATATAGGAAACATCCAACGCACGATATAATTGGCTACGCACTTCTCCGCATGAACCTTTCGCAATATACAGGAATTGTATAAACTCTTTATTCCCGCTTCGTTCAAAACCTTCAGCAATGTTATCCATCACAGAGCCTGAAGAACTTCTTATTTGATCTCTAAACCGGTAATCTTTGGAAAATAGGGCATAATTGGTGATCCGAGATATGTCACTACATAGAATACGTGCCATTTTCCAAATTTCCAACTCTTCAAAACATGTAATTGTAGCCATTCACCAAACCTTAAACTTTAAACCTCAAACCTCAAACCTGAAACTTTAAACCTTAAACTTTAAATCGTTTTCAACGTTTCCACAAGGAAGTTCCAGCATTTTTCAACGGTATCAATTTTCACTCTTTCGTCCGGCGAGTGCGGCGAACGGATGGTAGGGCCGCAGGAAATCATATCCCAGTGCGGATATACGCCGCCCAACAAACCGCATTCCAAGCCGGCATGAATGGCTTTTACTTCGGGGATTTTGTTGTACAGTTTTTGATAGACCTCTTTCATCGTTTGCAGCACAAGGGAAGCAGGATTGGGTTTCCATCCGGGATAACCGCCGGTAAAATTCACTTCGGCGCCCGCCAACGTGAATACCGCCCCCATCATCGCCGCCAGGTCGTCCTTCGCCGAATCGACCGAACTGCGCAGCAGGCAAGAGATACGGGCAACGCCATTTTCCAATTTTACAATCGCCAAATTATTGGACGTTTCTACCAAACCCGACACAGAATCGCTCAGGCGCATCACACCGTTGGGACAAGCATAGACCGCCAGTATCAACGCTTTTTGTGTTTTTTCATCTACCACTTTTCCGGGCGTTGCGGCGGCTTCCAGCGCGATATTCAAGTTATCTTCGGTTACGGAAAGTTCTGCGGCAACAGTGCGGAATATAGCGGCTACCGCTTGTTTTGCCGCAGCAGCCTTGTCCGCAGGAAGCAGCACGGTCGCGAAGGCTTCGCGCGGAATGGCATTGCGCAAACTGCCGCCATCTACGGACGACAGGCGCAGTCCATATTCGTTGGATAGCCGGTATAGCACGCGGAACAGGATTTTATTGGCATTGCCGCGCCCCAAGCTAATATCCATGCCGGAATGTCCGCCTTTCAGGCCTTTTACCGACAGGCGGAAAGCCTCGTATCCCGCCGGCGCCGGTTCTTCCGAGCCGTGGAATACAAAAGCGCCGTCAAGGCCGCCGGCGCAACCTACATACAGTTCGCCTTCGTCTTCCGAATCCAGGTTGATTAAAATTTCGCCTTTGAAAAGTCCCGGTTTCAAGCCGAAAGCGCCGGTCATGCCGGTTTCTTCATCGATAGTAAATAACGCTTCCACCGGGCCATGCGGAAGGTCGGTAGCTTCCAGTACCGCCATTGCCATCGCCACGCCGATGCCGTTGTCCGCGCCGAGCGTCGTACCTTTGGCGCGTACCCATTCGCCGTCCACATAGGCAGTAATGGGGTCTTTTTCGAAATCGTGCGGCGTATCGCTATTCTTTTGCGGCACCATATCCAGGTGCGTTTGCAGAATAACGCCTTTGCGGTTTTCCATACCTTTCGTGGCCGGCTTGCGGATAATCACATTGCCTATCCCGTCCACAACGGTTTCTAGACCAAGCCGCTTGCCAAAGGCCGTTACATATTCGACTACTTTCCCTTCATGCTTTGACGGGCGCGGGATTTGCGTAAGCGCATGGAAATTTTTCCATACGCATGTTGGTGTTAAATTTGCAATACTCATAAGTTGTTAAATTTTTAAGTTGTTTAAAATGCTTGCGGCTGTAGCCTTTCCACAGCCTTTTGTAAAACCCCGTTAACCGATGATTTTTACAGACACAAATATAATAAAAATTTTGTTACCACGCAGACGAGGAATTTAAAGATTTAAAGATTTAAAGTTGCGATGCTCGATTTTTCGATGCTCGATACTCGACTTTTCGACATGCGACAGTGCGCTTGCCGCAACTCATAATTCATACCTCATAACTCATAACTAAAAAAAACCGCCGGTACATTTCCATACCTGCGGCTCTTTTTTTGATTAATTTCTGATTTCTTATTTCTATTTGCTGGCGCGTCAGCCAATCTTTAAATCTTTGAATTTTGAAATCTTTAAATCTTTCCTACAGCGCATCCTGCACGCAACGCAAGGTGAACCCGTCGTCCATATCGTCCGTTATTGCCTGGTAGGCACCGTTATCGCCGACTTGCAAGAAATACGCGTGTGTGTTATTCATCGCCGTTGACGACCAATAGTGTCCGTACGAGCCATAATTGTAGAGCGAACCGGCGTACACGCCGCCTGAATAGGCCCAACCATCAACGCCATCAAACGTGCCACTTAACACACTGCACTTCGATGTGCTGCCATTGACTAATTGGCAATGGTCTTCTTTTGTGGGCACACGCCACGGGGAAGGACACAATTGGGACGCATACTGCACCACCGCGCACCACGAAAACCAGTTACCATACGCAGCATTATGATAATTGGCGGCACAATCAGCCTGGAAAGTGCCGGCACTGCTACCATTAAAACTCGCATACGTACGACTATTACAATAGGTAGCCGTTACCGGTGATGAAATGATTAGCCCGTAGCGGCTGTATGTAGCACTGCTGGTAAAACCTACTTCGCCCAATGCAATCGTGGGAGTGGTACAACCGGTTATAGGTAATCGGCGGCGGCAGGGTTACGATAATCTTACCGGTGGCAGAAGCATCGGTGCAACCATTACCGTTGGTAGTAGTAACCGTATAATTAAATGTACCGCTGCTCGTAGGCGTGCCGCTAATGGTATGTACATTAGATGACCATGTGCCGGACACGCCGGTAGGAGTACCTGAAATATTCGCACCTGTGGCATTGGCGGTCGTATACTGTATATCCGCAACAGCATCGCCGGCGGTTACCGTCTGCGCGGTACTGCTGGAAGCGGATGCAAGGGTAATGGCGGGTAACCCATGCACGGTAATCGTGCCGGCATCGGCCGCGCTTGTGCAGCCATTCTCATTGGTTACGGTTACGCTGTAGGCCGTACTGCCTACGACTACCGAAGAAAGGGGCAAACTGCCGGTCGTAGTTGTTTGCGCCGCGCCGTTGCCGACAATCCATGTATAGGTCATGGCAGTGGTCGTACTGCCGCCGGCAATGGCAGTCAGCGTTACATCGCCTTCGCCGCAACGGGCGGGATTGGAAGTAGAGACGGTCGGCAGGTCGTTCACGGTTACTACCGCGTTGTCGGACGTGGTGGAGCAGGCGGCAATCCCGTTGGTTACCACTACCGAGTAAGTGGCGTTGTCCGTAAGGGGGGCGGTGGTGTAGGTGGCCGACTGGCCGCCGTCTCCATCGCTCACATCATAGCCGTCCTTCTTCCACTGGTAGGCGGTGGCATTGGTGGCTGCTACGGTTAATACGGCCGTACTGCCCGAACAGATAACGGTACTCGCCGGCTGGGTGGTAATCTCCGGAGTGAGGAATACCGTGCTGGTAACCGGCAGCCGCGTGGCGCTCACGCAGCCGGTATTGTTGTCCCGCGCTTGTGCATAGTAAGTCGTAGTAGTGTTCAAGTCCGGCGAAAATTCCGTTACGCCCTGTCCGCCGCTTACCATAGCGTCGCTGGTGGCGGCGTCATACCAGTCAATCGTTACGCCGT
>JAIROQ010000149.1 GCA_031257455.1 Prevotellaceae bacterium
CGGCACGCCGGAACATGCCGCAGCAGGCCGCCGGATTGCCGAAGAAGGCATCGTGCTGTTGCAAAATAACCGGAACGTGTTGCCGGTTGATTTGTCGAAGGCAAAACGCATCCTGGTCGCAGGCGAAAACGCGGTGAAGCGCATGACGATTGGCGGCGGCTCATCGTCGCTCAAGGCGAAGTACGAAATATCGCCGCTGGCGGGCATTCAAGCGCGTGTGGGCGCCGCGGCACAGGTAACGTATGTGAAAGGCTATGAATCGCCGGCGGAACGCGAACAGGATGTGAAAGACGCACAAGACCCGCAAGCCAAAACCATTGACCCCGCAACGCTCCGCGCCGAAGCGGTGGCGGCGGCAAAGCAGGCAGACGTTGTATTATTCATCGGCGGACTGAACAAAAACGGTGGACAGGACTGCGAAGGCGCCGACCGCACCGTGCTGGAACTGCCCTACGAACAAGACCTGTTGATTGCCGAACTGGCGAAAGCCAACCCGAATACGGTAGCCGTAATCATCAGCGGGAACGCCGTAGCAATGCCATGGGTAGCGCAAGTTCCCGCCATTATAGCCGCATGGTATGGCGGCACGGAAGCCGGTAATGCCATTGCCGCCGTGCTTTTCGGCGACGTGAACCCGTCGGGCAAACTGCCCTTCACCTTCCCCGTCCGCTTGCAGGACAACAGCGCCCACGCCGCCGGCGACTACCCGGGAGACGGCAGGAATGTTGCTTACCAGGACGATATTTTCGTGGGCTACCGCTGGTTAGACAAAGAAAAAATCAAACCCCTGTTCGCTTTCGGGCATGGATTAAGCTACACCACTTTCCAATATGGCAACGCCGTTGCCGACAAAAGCAACATCGCCGCATCCGGCGTTATTACCATCACGCTACCGGTTAAAAATACCGGCACGCGCGACGGCGCCGAGGTGGTGCAACTCTACATCAGCGACAAGAAAGCATCCTTGCCGCGTCCCGTTAAGGAATTAAAAGGGTTTAAGAAAATCTTTTTAAAAGCCGGCGAAGAACAATCCGTAACGTTCACTATTGACCAAACGGCATTAAGTTTCTACGATGACGCCAAAGGCGCATGGGTAGCCGAGCCGGGCGAGTTTGAAGCGCTCATCGGCAGTTCGTCCGCCGCCGCCAAAGCGAAAGTGAAATTCACGCTGCAATGATTGTAGGATAACGAGCGCCTCGTTGTCTGTAACGGGCGCTTCGTTGTCTGTAACGAAACTACACAACAATTAATCTTTAATGCAGGTCAGTAGAGGAAAGAGTAAGTTATATATAAAAAAATCGCTATTTTATAGCGATTTCCCTTTGTTGGTGACCCCAGCAGGATTCAAACCTGCAACCTTTTGATCCGTAGTCAAATACTCTATTCAGTTGAGCTATGGGGCCAATGAGTTTATTATTCCTGTGCCGTATGTTCTTCCACTATCAGCGCCATCTTCTTTTCTTTGATACGCGCTTTCTTACCGGTGAGTTTGCGCAAGTAGAAAATCCGTGCGCGGCGCACTTTGCCCACTTTATTCAGTTCTATATTTTCAATGAATGGCGAGGTCAGCGGGAAAATGCGTTCCACCCCAATGCCGTTTGAAATTTTACGAACGGTAAATGTCTGTGTTACGCCTGTACCTTTGCGCTGGATACATACGCCGCGAAATTTCTGTAACCGTTCCTTATTTTCTTCCTTGATGCGATAAGTTATCGTAATCGTATCGCCGGCTTTAAATACCGGAAAATTTTTCACTTCGGTAGCAAACGCCTGTTCCGCAATTTTAATTAAGTCCATAATTTTAAGTTTTTGTGCAACATTACCGGCATCCATATCCAGTGTAAGCGGTTGCGTTTTTATTTGGGGCTGCAAAGATATATAAAATATTTGCTTTTCACAAATATTTTTCAGTTGGCGTTTTTGCGAAAAGGTAATTTCGCTACTTCCGCTTTCAGTAAGCGTTCGCGTACTTTGACAAAAATTTCGGAGCCGGATTTTGCCAATACCGGCGGCACATATCCCAAGCCAATGCCTGTTTTCAACGTGGGCGACATAGTGCCGGAAGTAACGATGCCGACAGTCGCGCCCGCTGCATCGCACAATTCGTATCCATGACGCGGGACGCCTTTGTCCACCATGCGAAAACCGATTAATTTGCGTGTAACGCCTGCCTGTTTTTGTTGCTCCAACAAAGCCCGGTCAATGAAATCGCCTTTTGCTTCGCTGAACTTGGTAATCCATCCCAAGCCGGCTTCGATGGGTGAAGTGGTATCGTCAATATCGTTTCCGTAAAGGCAGAAGCCCATTTCCAAACGCAGGGTATCGCGCGCACCCAATCCAATGGGTTGGATGCCGAATTCCCGGCCGGCTTCAAATACCGCGTCCCATAAGCGTGCGCCGTCTTCGTTGGCTACATAAATCTCCCCGCCGCCTGCGCCCGTATATCCGGTAATGGAAAGGATAGCATTGGGAATGCCTGCTACCGTTAGCTTTTGGAAGGTATAATATTCCATACCGGTAACAGGCCGGTCGCAAATTTTTTGAATGGTTTTCAAAGCCAGCGGCCCCTGTATGGCCAATTGGCAAATCTCATCGGAAGCGTTGTACAGTTCTTTTCCCGGCGTGATGTGGAAACGCGGCGCATGCGCACACAAGAAATTCCAATCTTTCTCGATATTGGCGGCATTCACAACCAACAAATAGGTCTGCGCGTCTATGCAATATACCAGCAAGTCGTCCACAATGCCGCCTTTGCCATTGAGGAAAGCCGAGTATTGCACCTTTCCGGGCGTTAGCGCTGCTGCATCATTCGATGTTACATATTGCACAAATGCCAATGCATTCGCGCCTTTCACCCAGATTTCGCCCATGTGGCTAACGTCAAACACACCTGCTTTCTCGCATACGGCAAAGTGTTCGTCATTGATGCCGGAATATTCTACCGGCATGTTGTAGCCTGCAAACGAAAGCATTTTCGCCCCTAACTTAATGTGATTTGCTGTAAAAACGGTTGTCTTCATATGCTTTCCTTATTTTGATTTTCGCAGGTAAATGCCGAAACGTTTTAATTCTTCTTTTAAAAAACCTTGTTTATCTTTTTTGTTTACATTGTGCCGCTTGAAGTAGATGAGTTCATGCGTATCGGCTGCAATCAGCATATTGTAACACAAAGTGCCTTTCGGGCTTCCCACACGCGGATACAACGTCAATCCGATGACTTGGTTCTTTGCCTCCGTTATCAGGGCATTTTCAACATCGCTGTCTTCTACGATGTGCAGGCGGTTGTTGAATTGCTGCTGTTTTTCTTCTTCTGTTACCGTGTACGTAATGTCGTCTTTCACCAGCATCAGGTAACGGCCGGTTAAGCGTTCAATGTTTTTATTGTAAATATCGTCTAACTTTTGTTTCGCCAGTTTAGGGTTTTGTTGCATGCTTACAATATGGCGTTGCATAATATCCACAAACGCATCCATGAACAATAGCGACTTGTCGATTGACTGTCCATCGCACGATACCGGCAGCAATAAAAATTCAGACAATGTTTCCAATGATACGCCGCCACCCATCAGTAAGTTCAGGAAAGTATAGATAAACATTTTTTCTTCCTGATCTTTTTGGAAACTGCCGCCCACCAAGAGAAGGAAGGTGCGGTTTGCATCGCCGATGTTCGCTTCGAATTCCGGTTTGTCAATAAACTTTAGCGGCGTAAGTTTCCATTTGTTTTCCATTGCTTCTTTCAATGCAGCTTCGAGGATAATATTTTCACCCGGCAATACCACATTCAAGGTGGTACGCGGGAAGCGTTCAATCTGTTCGACAGTAGGCGTTATGCGTTCCTGCGCCGATAAATTTACAACCACCGGCAACCATAGCAGTAATAAAAACTTTTTCATAATTCAATTGCTAAAAATTTTCGTAAAGTTACGCAAAAAAATATTTGCGAATTAAAAAAATGTAATTACATTGGCAACGAATAAAAACCGTAGC
>JAIROQ010000054.1 GCA_031257455.1 Prevotellaceae bacterium
CCCGGCGCACCGCCACTGGATACTACGTTCATCCCTGCTACGCGTCCTTGCAGCGCAGTAATAAAATTGTCACGGCCAGAATCAAGAATATCCGCCGCTCTTACATTCTGCACGGACGAGCCAACCGAACGCGCTACGCGCTTCATACCGAACTCGGCGGTGATTTCGATTTCATCCAACATCTGCGAGCTTTCTTCAAGCGTAACAGTTAGTGTATTCGCTGCGCCTACCGTAATATTTTTGGTAGTGTAACCAATAAAGGATACCGTCAGCACATCGCCTTCTTTTACGGAGAGGGAAAATTTCCCGTCAATGTCCGTAGCTACTGCCACAGTCGTGCCTTTCACAACTACGGCAGCGCCTATCATCGGTTCTCCGCTTTTGTCCACCACCGTACCGGTGATGGTTTTGCTTTGTTGCGCATACGCAGGCGTAATGCTCAACATCGTCAGCAGGCACAAGCCCGCAAGGAGGCAAATTCCTATGATGAACCTGCGTCCTGTTCTTTTTGATTTTTTAAATTTCATAGATAAAACTAAAATGGGTGAGTAAATAATTGATTTTAATTGCTGATGTCTAATCTTTTTGCACATTGGGAATCAACAATTGTTTGTAAATACTGTTTGTTTATACCAGGAATAGTACATCTGATATTTGAATAGTAGGGTGTTCATTTGTCATAGTAATTAAATATTTTAGTTGGTTAATAAATAGATTAGAAGTTAGTGGATACAATTTCGCATTCCAAAAAAAACATGCAATTAATTGTGCGCTTGTAGCTTTCTATTGTGTCGTTGGGGTTTCTCATTATACTTTTGGTATCCTCCATTGTGCCATTGTGGTTTCCCATTGTGCTGGAATTTATGAGATTGTGTCATTTCTTTTAGTATTTTTCTATATTTAATGTAGTAGGTTAAAATTAGTTTTGATTTATAGGTGAATACAGAAAAAGAGGATGAATTTAGGGATAAATAAAGGATGAAAATACATATTTTAATGAAACGTAAAGCGCACATTTCAAAAAGGTTTCAGAAATAATCACGGGGTATGAAAGAGGGTATGAAAAAGATATTTTTTTTTAATATGAAAAAAATATTGTGCTGAACTGCAATACAATAAAATTTCATGCCCACAACTTTTTTTTATTATTACATCATTTGTGGTATGAATTTAAAAAGCATTGATTATATAATTTTAAATAGAAAGTTTAATCAAAAATGCAAAAGTTATTAAAAAATATAAGATGGATTTTCAGCTTATTAATAATTTTTGTTAATAACTTATATTGGTTTTTTATTGCAATATAAGATAGATTATTTACTTTTGCATTGTCATAATGTGAACAGAAAATTTTAACCTACTACATTAAAATTAAGAGCGCGGATTTCCAAGAATGAAAAATACCAGTGGAAGAGTAGCTTCTGCGGGAAATCATGCATGATGCCATAAAAAAAGCTGCCTTTTCAGACAGCTTTTTTCTTGTGGTGCCACCACGAATCGAACGAGGGACACAAGGATTTTCAGTCCTTTGCTCTACCAACTGAGCTATGGCACCTTTTTTTATGGAGTGCAAAGGTAAGATATTTTTCTAACTTTGCAAAATAGTTTTTATAAAAACAGGAGATATTATAGCGGCGATAACCCAAATAATCACATTAACACACATGAATAATTACACTCTTCCCAATGGCCTGCGCGTGGTACATCGTTACCATACCTCGCCGGTAGCTTATTGCGGACTAAGCGTCAATGCAGGTACGCGCGATGAAATACCTGCCGAAAACGGCATAGCGCACTTGACGGAACACATGCTGTTCAAAGGCACGCAACGGCGTTCGACTTACTATATCAATAATCGGTTGGAAAATGTGGGGGGCGAATTGAACGCTTTTACAACAAAAGAAGAAACGGTTATTCATGCCACCGTGCTGAAAGGCGACATGGAAAGGGCAGTGGAATTGCTTGCCGATTTGGCTTTTCATTCCGTCTTTCCCGACAAAGAATTGCGAAAAGAAAAAGAAGTGATTATTGACGAAATAAATTCCTGTAAAGACCATCCGGCAGAATTGATTTTCGATGATTTTGACGCATTGCTGTTCAAAGGCTCGCCACTGGGATTGCCTATTTTAGGCGACCCCGGAACGCTGGCCGGCATGGGCGTGGAACAATTAAAAAACTTTACCGGACTGTACTATCATCCCTCGCAAATGGTGTTTTCGAGTATCGGGAAAATCAAACCGGAACGTATGGAACGGTTGGTGGAAAAATATTTCAGCGGCTTTTCCGCCACCGGAAACAAGCGCCGTAGAAAAAATCCGGCGGCCTGCAAACCCTTCCATGTTTCCAAAAAATGCCGGACGTTTCAAACGCACTGCATACTGGGCAACCGTGCGTATTCGTTGCACGATGCCAAACGTACAGGGTTGGCATTACTGGTAAATTATCTCGGCGGCCCCGCTGCCAATGCACGCCTGAATACTTCGCTGCGTGAAAAAAACGGACTGGTATACACCATAGAAGCCAACTACACGCCCTACGGAGACAGCGGCGCGGTAACTATTTACTTCGGCGTGGACAGGGAAAATTTACCGCAATGTTTGGAACTAATCCAAAAAGAACTGCGGGCGGTATGCGCCAAACCCTTTGGCAGCGCATCGTTGCACCGCATCAAAAAACAATTGCTGGGGCAATTATTCATCAGCGCCGACAATGCCGAAACGCAAATGCTAAGTCAGGGAAAAAGTGTGATGACTTACGATTATGTAGAAACTTTTGAACTGCTAAAAGCAAGGATTGATGCGCTCACCGCACAGGAAATACAAAATATTGCCCACGAAATTTTCGCTCCGGAAAAACTTTCCATACTAACGTATGAGAGTTATGAATTATGAGTTATGAGTTATGAGTTGGCTGGCACGCCAGCAATCAGAAATTAGAAATCAGAAATCAGAAATCAACAATGGAACTGCAACACTACGCAACATTTCATACCTCGCCGGAAGACGCACTGCTGGCGGAAATAGTACGTTATACCCACCTACATGTTATGAACCCGCGCATGTTGTCGGGGCATCTGCAAGGAAAATTATTGGAACAGATTTCATATATGATATGCCCATCGCGCATTTTGGAAATCGGGACATTCACCGGTTATGCCACCTTGTGTCTGGCAAAGGGACTGCCTGCCGCCGGGGTACTGCATACGATTGAACGCAACGATGAATTACACGGCATAGCAGCGGCATTCATTGCCCGCAGCCCGCAGGCCGGCAAAATAAAAATGCACACAGGAGACGCCCTGCAAATTATTCCGGCGCTTGACGAAATATTTGACATGGTCTATATTGACGGCGACAAGCGCGAGTATTGCGCCTATTACCATGCGGCTATCGGCAAGGTACGGAGCGGTGGTTTCCTGCTGGCCGACAATGTATGGTGGGACGGGAAAGTGACGGAAACGCCTGCGCCTGCCGACAAGCGAACGCAGGCCATTCGCGCCTTCAATGAACTCGTGCAGGCCGACCGGCGCGTAGAAAATATCTTACTGCCGTTCCGGGACGGCCTGATGATTATCCGCAAACTATGAACGCAGACGAGCATATAACCGCATGGCAAACGGCGATGGACGATTTTGAAACCTACTTGAATTTTGAACGGTCGCTGTCGAAAAACGCTATTGCCTCCTACCTGTGGGATGTGAAAAAACTGCAGCGTTTCTGCCATTCCACAGTAAATGTCCCTCCCACCGGCGTTACACGGCAAATAATAGAATCATTCATCAAATATTTGGTTAAATTGAATATCAAAAAACGCTCGCAAGCCCGCATGTTGAGCGGCGTCAAAGCATTTTACAAATTTCTTGTGATGGAAAACCGCCTTGAAATTAATCCCACAGAATTAGTGGAAGCGCCGAAATTAGGCACGTATCTTCCCGATGTGTTGAGCGTCCACGAAATCGAGGCGCTCATTGCCGCTGTGGACGCCAGCCGTCCGGAAGGACACCGTAACCGCGCTATCATCGAGACCATGTATGGTTGCGGATTGCGCGTTTCCGAAGCCGTGAACCTGCGCATATCCGACCTGTTTTTCAACGAGGGCTTCATTCGCGTAATCGGCAAGGGCGACAAGCAGCGGCTGGTGCCTGTCGGCAAATGCGCCGTGAACGAAATCAAACGGTATTTGCAGCAACGCGCTACGCAAAAAATAATCACAAAATACGAGGATATCCTCTTCCTCAACCGGCGCGGAAAAGCGCTTTCGCGTTCCATGGTTTTCCGGATTATCAAAGAACTGGCCGTAAAAACCGGACTGACAAAAAATATCAGTCCGCACACTTTGCGCCATTCTTTTGCTACGCACCTTATCGAAAACGGCGCCGACTTGCGCGCCGTGCAGGAAATGCTGGGGCATGAAAGCATCCTCACCACCGAAATTTATACCCACCTCAACCGCAAACGCTGGCAGTCCACTATCCTGAAATACCACCCGCGGGAGTATTCAGT
>JAIROQ010000095.1 GCA_031257455.1 Prevotellaceae bacterium
GACTATTTTTTTATTGACTATTGACTATTTTTGCTGACGCGCCAGCAACTCATACCTCATAATTCATAACTCAAGCCGTCATTCCGAGCCCCTCGACTATGCTCGGGGCAGGCTCTGCGGAGCGGAGTCGAGGAATCTCCTGTGATGACCCGCTGTCCTTCCCAAACAGCTTGCGTTGGGGAGGAGATTTCTCCACTTCGCGCAGCCTGTCCCGAGCGAAGTCGAGGGATTCTTCGTGCGCTCCGGTCGAAATGACGGGTTAGTGGAGAGTGGAGAGCGCTTTTAATGGTTAATGATTAATGGTTAGTGATTAATTGTGGCAAGCGCAGCTGCGTAAGCCAAAATAGTCAATAGTCAATAATTAAATAGTCAATCAAAATAGTCAATTGTGACTGCTGGCGCAAGCCAAATCTGTAAATCCGTAAATCTGTAAATT
Source organism: Prevotellaceae bacterium (assembly GCA_031257455.1). Classification (GTDB taxonomy): domain Bacteria; phylum Bacteroidota; class Bacteroidia; order Bacteroidales; family UBA932; genus JAIRKX01. The sequence goes on from JAIROQ010000095.1 coordinate 437, forward strand.
TATCCAACGGGGTTATTCACGTTTCGCCCCTTCGGGGCTAACTAATGTGCTAATGTGACTAATTGGGCTGACGCGGTAACCAATTTTGAATTTTGAGGTTTGAATTTTGAATAAGCTGGCGCGCCAGCCTGTCAACAGTTCAACAACTCAACAATTCAACAGTTCAACAACTCAACATCCAAAATTGCCGGCGCGACTGCTTTTTCAAAGAAATTCGTTATATTTGCAGAAATTAACACCGCGTTATGGCTTTAAAGTTCCGTTTAACTATTGTCCAGTTCCTTGAATTTTTTATTTGGGGGTCGTGGCTTATCTCTTTCGGTAACTATATGTCGCATCAGGGCATGGGGGATAAAATAGGTACGCTGTTCGCCACAGCAGGTATAGCGTCATTTATTATGCCCACCATTGTGGGTATTATCGCCGACCGCTGGGTTAATGCCGAACGGCTGTTCGGTATCCTGCACCTGCTGGGGGCTTGTTGCCTTTTTATGGCTTCCCGCGTTACCGATGCCGCCGGTTTTAATCAGCTTTATCTTTGCATGTTTTTAAATGCAATGGTTTTCATGCCTACCATCGGGTTGAGCTATTCTATTTGTTATAGCGTAATGGCAAAAAACGGCATGGATACCGTCCGGGAATTTCCACCGGTACGCGTATGGGGAACGGTCGGGTTTATTGTGGCGATGTGGGTGGTAAATCTTGCCGGGTGGGGCGCCAGTCCCAATCAGCTGTTGCTGGCCGCCGGTACGGCGCTTATCCTTGCGCTGTATGCGTTCACCCTGCCGCAGTCGCCGCCGTCCCGGGCGAAAAAGGGCAGTTCCCTCCTATCCACTCTGGGTTTGGACGCGCTGGTATTGCTGAAAGAAAAACGGATGGCGGTATTTTTCCTCTTTGCCGTACTGCTGGGCGTTTGCCTGCAAATAACCAATTCTTACGGCAGCACGTTCATCAACAGTTTCGCAACGGATTATCCCGGCTCGTTTGCGGTGGAGTACAATAATATCTTTTTATCCATTTCCCAAATTTCCGAAGCATTGTTTATATTGGCCATCCCGTTTTTCCTTCGCCGGTTTGGCATAAAAATCGTGATGTTGATGAGTCTTGGCGCATGGATGCTGCGTTTCGGTTTATTCGGCATCGGCGACCCCGGCACAGGGATGGTCTGGCTGACGCTGTCAATGATTATCTACGGCATGGCCTTTGATTTCTTCAACATTTCCGGCTCGCTGTTTATAGAAAAAGAAACGCCCGCGAAGTTCCGCGCCAGTGCGCAGGGCATGCTGATGATGGTAACGAACGGGCTGGGCGCTATTCTCGGCAATTACGGCGCGGAAGCGGTTATCAACCGTTTTGTCAATAATGCGGCTACGCCTGACTGGCCGGCGGCATGGTTTATTTTCGCCGCCTATGCCCTTGTGATAGCCATTGCCTTTGCCCTGTTTTTTCAGTACAAACACAGGAGAAGTTAAAAGTTAGAAGTTAAAAGTTAAGAGTTAAAAGTTAGAAGTTAAGTTAAAAGTTAAGTTAAAAGTCAGGAGCCATTAAGGTCTGTATTCTCCAAGTCTATTGTCTCCGGGTCTATTGTCCGAAAGTTTATATGAAGAGAGCTAATTTATCAGCAAAAGAAAAACCTGTTCCGGTGAAAAAGACGGTAGCAGGCAGGCTGTGGGAAAATTTCCTGTTCAGGAATTTCGTATATGCGGTAGTGGGTTTGCTGTTGCTGCTGTTTATTACAAATTTCATATTATTACTGCTGACGCAGCATAACCGGACGTTCCCCGTGCCGGATTTTTCGGGGATGACCTTTGAAGAAGCCCTCGCCGTGAAGGAAGCAAAACGCCTGCGACTGGAAATAATTGATTCGGTATATGTGCTGCACCGTCCGCGCGGAACGGTTTTCCGGCAGTTGCCGGAGCCGCAGACGGAAGTGAAAAATAACCGCCGGGTGCTGCTGGTCATCAATGCCTGTTCGCCGCGCAAAGTCATCGTGCCGGAAGTGGTCGGGTATTCGCTGCGGCAGGCAAAGGCGGTGTTGCTGTCGCAGGGACTTGCCATAGGAAAATTGAGTTACGAGCCGGACATAGCCACCAACAATGTACTGGCGCAATACCATAAAAAACGCATTATCCGGCAAGGAAGTGAAATAAACGCCGGCAGTGAAATCGATTTGGTCTTGGGACGCAATGTGGAATCGGGGCAACGGACAATCATTCCTTCCGTCACGGGTTTATCCGCCGAGTCGGCAAAGGATTTGCTGCTGGATAATTCCCTGAATTATGTTTTGCGCTATGATGCTTCCGTCAAGAATTATGCGGATTCGCTCTCGGCACGCGTGTACCGCCAATGGCCTTCCGCTTCGCCGGTTGATATATGGAATTTAGGCACTGCGGTAGAACTCTACCTCCGGCCATAACTTTTTTAAATTTTAAAATCCTTTGAACCCTTTACCCCCAGCGCCATTGAAAGAAGAGGAAAAAACAGAAAAGCAACGCCTGTTTGAACATTTTCATTTTGTGGTGGACGAAGGCCAGACGCCCGTCCGGATTGACAAATACCTTACCGCACATATCGAAGGAATGTCGCGCAGCCGCATACAGATGGCCGCCGCCGTCCACTATGTACTGGTAAACCAAAAGCCGGTGAGCGCAAGTTACAAAGTAAAACCCTGCGATGAAATAAGTATTGTAATGCCTTTCCGCAGGCGCGGCATAGAAGTCATTCCCGAAAATATCCCGCTGGATATAATGTACGAAGATGCGGCGGTGATTGTGATAAACAAACCAGCGGGACTGGTAGTGCATCCCGGACACGGCAATTATACCGGCACGCTGCTGAATGCGCTGTTGTATTACTTGCAGGAAAAAAATGAAATGTATTTTCTGGTACACCGTATCGACAAGGACACATCGGGCATTTTGGTAGTAGCCAAAACGGCGGAAGCGCAGGCGTTTTTAGCCGAACAGTTTTTTTACCATACTTCCAAACGGGTATATATAGCGTTGGCATGGGGCAATGTGCAGGCCGATGAAGGAACGATTACCGGCAATGTCGGACGCGACCCGAACGAACGCATGCGCTTCCGGGTCTTTGACGATGAAACGCAGGGACGCCATGCCGTAACGCACTACAAAGTGCTGGAACGCTTCGGTTATGTTACCCTGCTGGAATGCCGGCTGGAAACCGGCCGCACGCATCAGATACGCGTACACATGAGCAGCATCGGGCATCCGCTCTTTAATGACGAACGCTACGGCGGAGACGCTATCCGAAAGGGAACGGTATTTTCCAAATACAGGCAGTTTATCACAAATTGTTTTGAAATCATGCCGCGACAGGCATTGCATGCGCGGCTGCTGGGGTTTGTGCATCCCCTGAGCAGAGAAGAAATGATTTTTGAAGCAGCCTTGCCGGAAGACTTTACCAAAGTACTGGAAAAATGGCGGAACTATAAACATACGGACATCGAAGAAGAAGACGCGGCGATGGACGCTTCTTGAGAGGCGCGGCTGAGGCTGCATGGAGGAAAATAATGATAACAAATAAACAATTGGTAGTAGGAAATGTACTGTCGTCCTACACGGAAGCGGGGAAGGGGAACCCGCTTGTGCTGTTGCACGGGTGGGGCTGTTGCGCGGGTACTTTTAAGGATTTGCAGGAGGACTTGTCCGAAAAATTCCGGGTGGTGGCGGTGGATTTTCCCGGCTTCGGCAGAAGCGAAGAACCAAAAGAAATATGGGGCTGTACGGAATATGCGCAATGGACGCAACAGTTCCTTAAAAAAATAAACATCCATGCGCCGGTGATACTGGGGCATTCCTTTGGCGGGCGGATTGCACTGGTCTTACATTCCCGCATCCCCGTGTCCAAACTCATCCTGACGGGCAGTCCGGGAATAACGGCAGCCGGCAGGCCGCCGAAAAAAACATGGGCAACATACCTGCCCGGCTTCTTGAAAAAGGGAATACTCCGGGAATGTCTTATCAAAATGGCCGGCTCGGACGACTACAAACGCGCTACACCCCACATGAGGGAAGTGTTGAAAAAAGTTATAGCCGAAGACTTGCGGCCTTATGCCGCGAAAATTTCAATACCGACCCTTTTAATCTGGGGGGCGAACGATAAGGAAACGCCGCCGGCTACGGGAAAGGATTTTAATGCGACCATCCCCGCGTCCACACTGGAAATAATGGCGGATTGCGGGCATTACGCTTTTCTGGAAAACAAAAATGCGTTTCTGGATTTAATCAATAAATTTTTGGAAAACCATGATTGAAATCATTGACGCCGGCGCTGTCCTGTGCCTGTTTTTCTACCTTCTCCTTGTCCTGAAAAAAGAATTGCACATGCTACAATTAAATTCTTATTTCAATACCCGCTATATTAAATGGTATAAAGAAAACTTCCGGTCGCGCTGCGATATAATCAAAGCGTTGGTTGTGCTGTCCTGCGTGTTGTCGGGCTGTATGGATTATTGGCTTTTCCCTTTGGCCGGCATCCTTTTGTCCGCCGCAGGCGCAGTGGCGCTGATAAAACAAAAGGCAAAAAAGAAACTTGATTTCACCCACCGGGCGGCGCGGTTATTTGTGATGGCTATCTTACTTCCGGCCGCCGCGCTTGCCGTTACATTTACAGTTACGCAAAATATCCGGCCGGCGGCGTGGCCGCTGGCGGCGTTTATCGCCTTTTCATTCCCCGTAATGCTTTTTGCGAATACCTTGATGCGACCGCTGGAAACCCTCATCAACCGGTGGTATATCAATGACGCCGGAAAGAAAATCAAAAACTGTCCCCACCTGACGGTCGTGGCCGTTACGGGCAGCTATGGCAAAACCAGCGTGAAACATTTTTTGCAAAACATCCTCTCGGAACAGTACAATGTATTGATTACGCCCGGAAGTTTTAATACCACTTTGGGGGTCGTGCGTACTGTCCGCGAGCAGTTGCAACCGATACACGAGGTTTTTATTGTCGAAATGGGCGCGAAAAGAGCCGGCGATGTGGCGGAAATTTGCCGTATCGTCCGGCCGAAGTACGGCGTGATAACAGCCGTTGGCGCGCAACACTTGGAAACATTCGGCACGGTGGCGAACGTGAAAAAAGCAAAATTGGAAATCCTCTCCGCCCTGCCTGCCGGCGGCGGGGGCTTTATCAATGCCGCCGACATTGCGCCCGGCGACCTCCCTGCGGATGTCAAAGCCCCGGTCGTTTCATTCGGCGTGGGGAAGGATGCGGATTATGACGCCCGGAATATAGTATATACTGCGAAAGGGATGTCTTTTGACGTGTACCGGAGCGGCGAAAAATACCTGACTCTTGAAACCGCCCTGCTGGGCGAACACAACGTATCGAATTTGTTAGCCTGTTGCGCGGTGGCTTGCACGTTGGGAGTGGAAAAATACAAGATAGAAAAAGCCGTCAAAAGCATTCGCGCCGTAGAACACCGGCTGGAAGTAAAACCATTGCCCAACGGGGTAACGGTTATTGACGATGCTTTTAATTCCAATCCCGTAGGCTCGAAAATGGCGTTGGAAGCCTTGAAACGCATGGAAGGAAAAAGGAAAATCATCATTACGCCCGGCATGATTGAACTGGGCGCGGAAGAAGCGGAACGCAACTATGCCTTCGGGCAGGCCATCGCCGGAAACTGCGATATAGCCGTGCTGGTGGGCATTCACCGGACATTGCCGATACAGGAAGGTATCAAAGCCGCCGGTTTCCCGGAAGGAAATCTGGCCGTCTGCAAAAATTTGACGGAAGCAAACAACTACGTGAAAAGCATTATGCAGCCGGGAGACGTGGTATTGTATGAAAATGATTTACCGGATACATTTAACGAATAAAAATATACATGATGAAAAAAAACATTGGCGTCTTTTTTGGCGGCCGCTCGGTGGAGCACGAAATATCAATCATCTCCGCCCTGCAAGTAATGAAAGCGATTGATAAGGCTCAGTACAATGTCGTCCCTGTCTATATCACGAAAGACGGTTGCTGGTACACCGGGAACTGGCTAAAATACCTTGACAATTTCAGGAATTACAAACTGCTGATAAAGCGTTGCCGGAAAATTATGCCTTCGCTAAATGCGCACGACAATACCCTGTTCGCCTGTCCGCGCGGGCTGTGGAAAAGAAGCAGGGCGGTCGCGAAAATTGACGTCGCTTTTCCCGTCTTTCACGGCGCGTATGGCGAAGACGGCTGTTTTCAGGGCGTGTTTGAAATTATGAATTTGCCTTATGTCGGGTCGGATGTGGCGGCCTCGGCGGTGTGCATGAGCAAGATTTTTACGAAGGAAATAAGCAAAGCCATTGACATACCCGTGCTGGACTACTACAGCGTGGACGCCGACCGGTGGTTTAGCGACAGGGAAAATCAAATAAAACGGATTACCGGCCGGTTTACGTTTCCGGTCATCGTGAAGCCCGACAATTTAGGCTCAAGCATCGGCGTGAGCAAAGCCGCCGACATACGGGAACTGGAAAACGCCATGGAACTGGCGGCGGTATATTCCAACACCCTGCTGGTAGAAAAATATATCACCCCTGTCAGGGAAATCAACTGCTCGGTGGCCGCCACCCCGCAGGGCGTGGAAGTTTCCGAATGCGAAGAGCCGGTGATTACGCCCGATAAACTATTGAGTTTTGATGATAAATACCTTTCGTCCTCTTCGGCGGAAGCCGAAGGAATGGCCGGTATCAACAGGAAAATCCCCGCCGGCATTCCCGATACCCTGAAAAAGGAAATACAGGAATATGCCGAAAAAATTTTCCGCCATCTGGGTTGCTCCGGCGTAGTAAGGATAGATTTCATCCTCGATACCGCTGCGGGTAAAGTGTACCTGAACGAAATAAATACCATACCCGGTTCGCTGGCTTTCTACCTCTGGGAAGCCACGGGAAAAACTTTCACCGCCCTCCTGACCGCCCTGATCGAACAATCCGTTAAACGTTTTGCCAAAAACAACAAGCTGAAAAAAAGTTTCGACTCCCACGTCCTTTGGCGCATTGACGGCAACAAACTCTCAGGAAAACTTGGATGAAGTAGGAG
>JAIROQ010000179.1 GCA_031257455.1 Prevotellaceae bacterium
GCTTGCGTTGGGGAGTAGATTTCTCCACGCGCCCGCTCGTTCCTCGCGGGCTTGGTCGAAATGACGGCTTAGTTGAAAATGGAGAGTGGAGAATGGAGAATGGCGGCAAGCGCACTGTCGAATGTCGCAAATTGAGTATCGAACATCGAAAAGTCGAGTATCGAGTATCGAAAAGTCGTAACCTCAAATTCAAAATAATGTGTATTTTTGTATATTCAAATTTTTCATAACTGCTTATGAAAACACTGCACAGGATATTGAAACGGTCGGCAAATGTTGTAACGCGCCGGGAGGCGTTGAAGTATGCCGGCGCGGGAGTTGTGGGAGCGGCAGGCCTTTGGTTCGGGCTGAAACATACGCTGCTGAAAGCGTACTTTTCGGAAACGGACGGGCATGACCTGCGCCGGGTAACAACCCGCATCGACCCCCGCACGGGCGCGGCTGTCTCGCTGCTGGCATTCGGGTGTATGCGCCTGCCGCTGCTGGAGCAGGGCAAGCCGGACATTGATGAGCCGCGCGCAATGGAAATGATTGACTATGCCTACCGGCATGGGGTCAATTATTTCGATACGGCGTGGTTTTATCATCAGGGACTGTCGGAAACATTTATCGGCAAAGCCTTGCAGCGGTATCCGCGCGAAACGTTCTACCTTGCCGATAAAATGCCCGGCCGTCTTATCGAAAGCCTCGACCATGCCAAGGAAATATTTTCGGAACAGTTGAAAAAATGCCGGGTCGATTATTTCGATTTTTACCTGCTGCACAGTGTCGGGAAAGTCGAAGACTACGAGCGGGTGTACGAAGAATATGGGGTGTACGATTATCTGGCGGAAGAAAAGGCAAAAGGACGCATCCGCCGGCTGGGCTTTTCTTTCCACGGACACCGCAATGATTTCCCTTACTTCGCCGGCAAGCACGATTGGGATTTTGCCATGATACAGGCCAATTATCTGGACTGGGATATCGATGGCGCATACCTGTACAACGAACTGGCGCAACGCCATATTCCCTGTCTGATAATGGAACCGGTACGCGGAGGCATGTTGGCCACCCTGAATCCCGATGCGATGAAAATCCTGAAAACCGCCGATGCCGGCCGGAGCGCAGCTTCATGGGCTTTCCGGTGGATTGCTTCCCAGCCCAATGTACTTACGGTATTGAGCGGTATGAGTAACTTGGAACAAGTTCAGGACAACGTCAAAACCATGACCGGTTTCGAGCCGATGACCGGAGAGCAGTATGCCGTAGTAACAAAAGCACTGGCGGCCTTTCAACGCGTGAAACCGGTGCCCTGCACGGAATGCGAATACTGTATGCCCTGCCCCGCCAACGTGAATATCCCGCTGGTATTTAAAACGTATAATAAATGCGTCCGTGAAAGCAATGTGCCCGACCCGGACGCCTCGCGTAACAGCGATTTCAGGAAAAAGCGGAGGACATTTCTGGTATCCATGAATAATTTTATTCCTGAAAAAGAACGCGCGGCGCGGTGTATCGGCTGCAATCATTGCCTGCCCCTCTGCCCGCAACGCATAGCGATTACAGACAAAATGCACGAAATTTCGGATTTAATAAAATCCCTGCAAATAAAATCCTGACGCCTTTAAATTTTAAAATTTCTAATACACCCACACTCATGAAACCTAATCTATCTGCCATCCGGGAAATAACTCCCCTCTCGAAAGAAGATTGCTTTTATATCGCCGACCGGCAAAAAAAGGGGTTTACCTACCCTATCCACAGCCACAGCGAATATGAGCTGAACTTTATTGCGCATGCCTCCGGCGTCAAGCGGATTGTCGGCGACTCGATTGAAATCATCGGCGACTACGACCTTGTCCTCATCACCGGCGAAGACCTCGAACATGTGTGGGAGCAGCATGAATGCCGTTCCCAGCAAATCCGCGAAATAACCATCCAATTTTCTTCCGATTTGTTTTTTGCCAATTTCATTCGGAAAAATCAGTTCAGCACCATCCGCAAAATGTTGGAACAGGCGCAAAACGGACTCTGTTTCCCGATGGAAGCTATCCTGAAAGTCTTCCGGCTACTGGATGGTTTATCCAGCAAGCAGGGATTTGCGGCCGTCCTTGATTTCCTGAGCATCCTTCACGAACTGTCCCTGTTCTGCGACAAAGCGCGGACACTGTCGAGTTCTTCATTCGCAAAAATAAACGTAAAGGCCGACAGTCGCCGCGTGCAAAAGGTGCAGGAATATATCAATACCCACTACAGAGAGGATATCCATCTGGACGTATTATCCAAATTAATCGGCATGACGCCTGCGGCTTTCAGCCGCTTTTTCAAACTGCGCACCGGCGAAAGGTTGATAGACTATCTTATCGATATCCGTTTGGGACATGCTTCCCGCCTGCTGGTGGATTCTACCATGTCTATTTCCGAAATATGCTACACCTGCGGCTTTAACAATATTTCCAACTTTAACCGCATATTCAAAAAACGCAAAAGTTGCGCCCCAAAAGACTTCCGCGAAAATTACCGGAAAAAGAAAATGGTAATTTAAGATTTACAGATTTGGCTAACGCCAATTTAAAGATTTAAAGATTTAAAGATTTAAGCTGACGCCACTGCGCTTGCCGCCACTAACCATTAACCATTAACCATTAACCATTAATTTGCGCTTGTCGCGACTTACGACTTACGACTAAATACAACTAAATAGTATTTTATTATCCAAAAACAATACTATATTAATATTTTTTCCGTTGTTCCGTTTATTGGTAAAAAAATAATTGTCGTTATTCATTGGAAAGCTACTGTTTACAGGAGCTATTTACATGCCGGAGCCGGCAAAGAATTTTTCCCGCTTTTCTCAAAAAAATGTTAAAACAGGGGATTTCTTCCCTGTTTTTTCTTCCTTTTGTCGCTGTTCAGGAGGAGAGCAGTAACCGGTACAAATTTTTGCAATATGGTAGTTTAAAAACTATTCCGGTTGTTTGTTCAAAATTTCCCGCCTTGCTTTTGCAAATACATTGAAAAGTATCAATAATTGATAACAAAGTATTTGCAATTATTCCTTTTTTATCTTTACCTTTGCCTTAAAATTATATTAACGCAGCATTAAAAATGCCTTTTTAACTTTACCGGTTAATTTTTCGGTGGGTAAAAAGCAAAAAATAACGAATAGAAAATTTTTTATGTCAAGTGATTAGTGAGTACAAGAAAAAAAATGAACATAAAGTATGGGTATGAAAAGCGGCATGAATTTTTAAGAAAAAATTAAACTGCATTATAAAAAACAAGTTTGGAATAAGTAAATTACAGTGTAATTAAAGGGTATGAATAGGGGTATGAAAAAATTAATTAGCCTTCGGAAACGTAAGAAATACGTGGCGTTTTTTAAAAAACAAAAGAATAATATGGGCTTGCATATTATTCTTTACTAACAATATAACGACAAAAATTAACCGGTAAAGTTAAAATTGACAAA
>JAIROQ010000196.1 GCA_031257455.1 Prevotellaceae bacterium
CTTGCGGCACGTGTCGCAACCACTGATGGCGTTAAACAGGGGAAATGGTAAAAAAATATAAATTACCGTTTTTTTCCGATTTTCCGTTTAAACAAATACTGTCTTTTTCATCGCTTCCACGTCCGGCGGCACGCCGGTGAAGAGTTCAAATGCGGGGACGGCTTGCCAAAGCAGCCATGAAAGGCCGCTGATATAACCGGCGCTACCGGCTATCGCCTGTCTGTAAAGTGGACGGCCGGCATAATCGGCGTCCAGCACGGTTTGGTGTTTGTGAAAATGGAGGGTATGTAAAAAATCCGCTCCGGCGGGCAAGGTGTTTACGATTATCCGGCATTCTTCCCATTCCCGCGCTGCACAAGAGAAAGAAAGCGGCCTTACATGATAGCGTTCCGCCAATGCTTCTACTTTTGCTATCGTACGGTTTGCCCACCATACTTCGGCTCCGGCATTCGCAAGGGCATAAGCCGCCGCCTGTCCCGCGCCCCCTGCGCCCAGCACGAGGGCTTTGTTATTTTTTATTGTTATGCCGTGTTGTAAGAACGAATTTACTACGCCATGTACGTCCGTGTTGTAGGCATGCAACCGGCCATCGCGGTTTACAATGGTATTTGCCGCACCGATGACTTTTACTTCTTCGCTTTGTACATCCGTGAAGGGCACAATCTCTTTCTTGAAAGGCATGGTTACATTCATTCCCTGCAACCTGTGGAGGCGGAACAGGCGTATCGCTTCTCCTGCCGACTGCGCAGGCAACAGCCCGTACGAGTAGTTTGCCGTATGCGGATAAGCCGCCGCAAATAACTGCGGACTTTTGCTGTGTGCAATGGAAATACCGGTAAGCGCGAAATGTGTTTTTTCGATGCTCGATGCTCGACTTCTCGATACGAGATACGAGATACGAGATACGAGGTACGAGATACGAGGCACGAAATACGAGGTACGGGATTGTTTTATTTGCGAGACGGTGAGTTGTCCGGCGGCAGTGGCAACGCCATTGTCGGGCGCGGCATAAATGAACGGTGCGCCCAAAGAACGGGATTTTATGCGCGATGATTGTCCTTCCTTGCCCATGCAAAAGGCCAGCAGGTTTTTTTCCGTTTTGTAAAGCGACAATATCCTTTCGGCGTCGGCGGCCGCGTGGGCATAAGTGACTATCTTCATAAAGTCGGGTTGCAGGGCGCGCATCTGCGCTACGATACATTGCAGTTCATCGTTGCCGGGCGTGCGCTCAAAGTCGTGGTACGAGAGGATAACTTTGCACTTTGCTTTCCGGGCTTCCTGCATCAAGGCGGTCAGATAGGGCGCGTCTGTTTCAATATCCACATAAGCTGCGCCGGCATTGATGGCGGTTTGCAAGGCTTCAAAGCGGGCGGCGTCACCGGCGCCATTAGAGCGGAAAGTAGCAATCAGTGGAATATTTTTCCGTCCGAATAACTGCACAATTTGCGCCGGACTGCAGGAAACCGTATCCAAACGTATTTCCGCCATTTCGCACGCCGCCAATGCCTGTCGGCAGGTTTCAAAATCACATTGAGCTATGCAGGTACAAATCATGAGAATTAAGAATTAGAAATCAGAAATTAGAAATTTAAAATTATCCATGTCAATATCTACTTCTACGGCTTTGCCGATAGCCGTGAGTGCAATGAAGTGCATTAAAACGCCCGATTTCTTTTTGTCTTTCATCATCGTTTCATGTAAATCTTCTACCGGAATAATAGAATCAACAGGCAGGCGGAAACGCTTTAACAGTGCGGTAATCCGAAGGACGTCCGCTGTCGATAGCCAGCCTTGCCGTTGCGAAAACATTGCGGCATACGCCAACCCGATACTCACCGCCTCGCCGTGCATGATGTTTTTGACGCTACGTTCAATCGCATGTCCCAACGTGTGTCCCAAGTTTAATTTGCGCCGTTCGCCTTTTTCTTTTTCGTCACGCGCTACGATGTCCAGCTTGATTTGTGCGGTGCGGCGAATGACTTCGCTCAACGCCGGTTCTTTCCTGTTGATAATTTCGCGGGCGTGTTGCTCTATAAATTCAAACAGCGTAGCATCGGCTATCAATGCGGTTTTTATTACTTCGGACATGCCGGCATTGAATACGCGCGCAGGCAGCGTGGACAATACATCGGTAGTGCACAACACAAATTCGGGTTGCGTAAATGTGCCTGTAATATTTTTATAGCCGCTCACGTTCACGCCGTTTTTTCCGCCTAATGCCGCATCTACCTGCGCCAGCAGCGTAGTGGGAATAAATCCGAAGCGCACGCCGCGCATATAGGTCGAAGCCAGAAAGCCGGTAATGTCGCATACAATGCCGCCGCCAACGCCCAATAGAAAGAAAGTGCGGTCGGCTTCTTCATTCAATAAATCAAGGGTGAGTTTTTCTATGGTGTCTAATGTTTTCACTGTTTCAGTCGCTTGAAGGGTGATGAACGGAATGGTGGGGAAATAGTGCGTAAACCATTCCTTCACCTGTTCATCCACTATGGCTATTACCGGCGCATCGTTCGGAATGTATTCCGGTATTTGCTCCGGCGTTAAGCCTGTTACCACCTGTCCGAATTTGGTTACCATGCTTGTTAAGATTTAAAGATTTAAAGATTTAAAGATTTAAAGATTTAAAGATTTAAAGATTTAAAGATTTAAAGATTTAAAGATTTAAAGATTTAATGTTTGCTACCGGAAACCCCTTTGCCGCATGGCTTCAAAGGCAAGTATAGCTGTCGATACCGAAACGTTCAACGAATCTACCCGTCCGCGCATGGGGATTTTTATACGCGCGCCGGCATGTTGCAGCCAGTAGGAACTAAGGCCTCCGGCTTCCGTACCCAATACAATGGCGCAAGGCCTGGTGAAGTCCGTTTCGTGATACCATTGCGTGGCGTTCAATTCCGCCGCATAGCTTGTTATCCGTTGTTCATGCAGCCATGCAGCGGTTTCTGCCGCACCGGCAACGACTGTCTGCTGCGTAAATAGACACCCCAAGCTGGAACGAATAACATTCGGATTGTAAATATCGGTGAGCGGGTCGCACACTACCACTGCATCGACTTTCGCCGCATCAGCCGTGCGGAGGATTGCACCCAGATTGCCCGGCTTCTCTACGGCTTCTACAACAATGATAAATGGATTGTGCGACAGTTGCAGTTCGTCAAATGTCGTATTCCGCGCAGCAGACACGGCTAACAAGCCGTCTGAGTGTTCACGGCAAGCCATTTTTTCAAACACGTCCCTGCTCACCGCCTGCACCGGCGCTGCTTTTCCAATGCCTTCCGCAAATGCTGCCGCTGCGGGCATTTCCGCACAAAAGTAAAGCGCAGTAAGCCGGTAACCCGCTTCTATCGCCAAAGTGATTTCGCGGTATCCTTCCACTACGAACAAGCCCTGTTTGCGCCGTTCGCGGGATTTTTCCCGCAATTCGCAGAATGCTTTTATTCGGATATTTTTTGCAGAAGTTATCATTTCTTTCAACGGAACTCGTTTCACGCTTCACAAAATTTCAAACTCATATCCAAACTTTTTATTTGGTGGGTGAGTGCGCCTACCGACACAAAATCAACGCCACATTCGGCGTAGTCCCGTATCGTCTGCAAGGTAATGCCGCCGGAAGATTCCGTTTCGTATCTGCCGGCAATCAACGCCACCGCTTTGCGCGTGTCGGCGAGGGAAAAATTATCCAGCATGATGCGTTGCACGCCGCCGATACGCAGGACGGTTTGTATGTCCTGCAAAGAGCGCACTTCAATTTCAACGGGCAGTTGCCGGTTGGTGCGGCTCAGGTAGGCCTGCACGTTATGCAGCGCGTTTTCTATGCCGCCGGAAAAATCAATGTGATTATCTTTTATCAGTATCATATCGAATAACCCGATGCGGTGGTTTTCGCCGCCGCCGAGTTTCACCGCCAGCTTGTCAAGCAGGCGCATGCCCGGCGTTGTTTTCCGCGTATCCAATATGCGTGTTCTCAAACCGTCCAGCTTCTTCACATATTCCGCTGTTTGCGTGGCCACGCCGCTCATCCGTTGCATAATGTTCAATACAATGCGCTCTGCCTGCAACAGGGAGCGCACCGTGCCTGTAACATAAAAAGCCACGTCTCCTGCTTTCACCGGCTGGCCGTCTGCTATTGCCACCGTCATGGTAACCGCCGGGTCAATCATGCAGAATATGCGTCCGGCTACCTCCACGCCCGCCAGCACGCCATCCTGCTTTACCAATAATTTCATCCGTCCCTGCGCCGATGCGGGAATACACGCGGCGGAAGTATGGTCGCCGTCACCGATATCTTCGGCTATAGCCAGTTTTATAAGTTCGTCCATCAGCGCTCTTAACTTAACTCTTAGTTTTTAACTCTTA
>JAIROQ010000224.1 GCA_031257455.1 Prevotellaceae bacterium
AGGACACGCGAATTTACCAATCCTAAATCTTTATAATTTACCATAAGTTGAAATTTTTTAAAAATTAATAATGTGCAAAGATACTACCTTTTTTATGGCAAGCAAAATTAAATATGTCAGTTAATTCGATGCAAAGATAGTAAATTTTTTAAAAATGCATAGTTCAGGCCATATCGTCTAATTTTTTTTTGAATTTTGCCAATATATGGACATAGGAATTTCGTGCCAAATTAATCATTTTACGTTTTCGTTGCCCTTGACGATCAATTTTTTAAGAACTTTTTTTTTGCTCCTCCCGGGGGGAGATTTTTTTAGTGGAGAATGGAGAGTGGAGAGTGGAAAATGTTTTTTAGGTATGAGGTATGAGGTATGAGGTATGAGGTGTGACTTATGAGTTGCGGCAAGCGCAGTGGCGCCAGCCCAATTAGTCACATTAGCACATTTCCACATTAGCACATTAGCACATCTCCAAATCAATTAGTCATATTTTTAAATTTTCAACAACTTGTTTTATATTCCAAAATAAATTAGTATCTTGCGACACTTTTTTTGGAGAACAGAATAGATGGCTTATTTGAATTTTAACAAAGCAGAATTAGTAAATCTTGAATATTCGCTGGAACGGGAAATTCTGGCTACTACAAGGACAGGCGGATATACAAGCACTACTATCGTGTGTTGCAATACCCGGAAATATCACGGTTTGCTGGTAGCGCCTGTCGATAAATTCGATGGGGAAAATCATGTGTTGCTTTCATCGCTGGACGAAACTATTGTGCAGCACGACCAGCCGTTTAACCTTGGCATCCGCCGTTTTCCGGGTATCTATGAACCGCGCGGGCATAAATACATAGTCGATTTTGCCTATGAACCGATAGCTACGCTTACTTACCGCGTGGGCGGCGTGGTATTGAAAAAGGAAATCATGCTCATGCACCGCGAGAATGAATTGCTGCTCCGCTATACGTTGCTGGATGCGCATTCGCCGACAAAGTTGCGGTTAAAACCGTTTCTTGCATTCCGCAATATTCACCGGTTGAGCATGGCGAATACGGTGGCAAAAACCGGTTATGAAATTATTCCGCACGGCATCAAATCGAAGTTATACGATGGCTTCCCTTGGCTGCACATGCAAACCGACAAAACCAACGAATTTGTAGATGCGCCCGACTGGTTCTACAATGTGGAATACCGCGAAGAACAGCGGCGCGGCTACGATTTTCACGAAGATTTATTCACGCCGGGTTATTTTGAGTTGCCGGTACGGAAAGGGGAAAGCATTATATTTTCTGCCTCTGTCAATGAACAGAAACCGTCTGCTTTGCCGGCAGATTTTGAAGAAGCCCTGTCCATCCGCTTGCCGCGCGACAGTTATGTGAATTGTTTGAAATATTCGGCGGGGCAATTTATCGTGCACTGGAAAAACGGAACGGAAATCATCGCGGGCTATCCGTGGTTTGGCCGTTGGGGGCGCGACACGTTCATCGCCTTGCCGGGCTTGACGCTGGCGGCCAACTATGACCCGAAAAGCTGCAAGGAAGTATTGGATACCATGTCGAACGAATTGCACGGCGGACTGTTCCCGAATATCGGGAAAGATGAAAAAGCGGCTTACAATTCGGTGGATGCGCCGCTGTGGTATTTCTGGGCTATCCAGCAATATGCCGAAACTACCGGACAAGCGGTATGGAAAGCCTACGGCAAAAAAATGAAATCTATCCTCGAAGTATTCCGCCGCGGGGATGTAAAAAGCATCCGCATGCACGATAACGGCTTAATATGGGCGGAAGAGGAAAATAAAGCGCTCACGTGGATGGATGCTATCGTGCGCGACAAGCCGGTTACGCCGCGTTCGGGCTATCAGGTGGAAGTGAATGCGCTTTGGTATAATGCCGTTTGCTACACGCTGGCACTGGCAAAGGCGAATAAAGATACCAAGTTTGTAGAAGAATGGGGAAAAATACCCGAATTGATAGAAAAAAATTATGTGCCCGCATTCTGGTTGCCCGTTCGTAAACATTTGGCCGACTATGTGGGCGAAGAAGGGCAGAATGTCTTTATGCGCCCCAATCAGGTTATCGCCTGTTCGCTGCCTTACAGCCCTATTCCTGATGAAGTGAAACGGAAAGTATTGCAGGCTGTGGAAAGCGAACTCCTCACGCCGAAAGGCCTGCGCACTTTAGCGCCGAAGAACCCGCTGTACAAAGCGCACTACGAAGGCGACCAGCTTACGCGCGACAAAGCCTATCATCAGGGAACCGTTTGGCCATGGCTGTTGGGACACTACATTGAAGCGAATTTCCGGGTATATGGCAAACAGTTTCTGGAAACAGCCAAAGAATTAGTCGCCGGATTTGAAGAAGACATGACCGTTTATGGGATTTGTTCCATTGCCGAAGTGTATGACGGCGACCCGCCGCATGCGCAGAATGGCTCTATTTCGCAGGCTTGGAGCGTAGCAGAGATTTTACGCAGTATGAAACTTATTGAAAAATACAAGAAGCAATGAGCAGTGAACAGTGAACAGTGAATAATGAATAGTGAATAATGAGCAATAAGGGTAATAAGGGTATTTATGAAGTGAAACAATAAAAAATCACAGGTGCAATGAAAGTACTAATGTTCGGTTGGGAATTTCCGCCACATATTTCGGGAGGGTTGGGTACTGCATGTTACGGGCTGACCAAGGGATTGGCCAAGCAGAACGTGGACGTGCTTTTTGTAATGCCCCGCGCCAGTGGCGATGAAGACCAAAGCGCCGTGCGCATAGTAAACGCCAGCGCTGTGGAAATGGGTTTCGGCATTTCCGGCTTTGAAGAATTTTGGAAACGTATCGACTTTGTAGAAATAGGTTCTAACCTGATACCATACCTGTCCCCCGAAGAATATGAAAAAGCGGTAACCGGCGCTGTTAAAACCGGCGAACGCAGCATGCATATTTCGTACCGGAACAAATATACATTTTCGGGAAAATACGGCAGTAATCTCTTGGAAGAAGTAGCGCATTATGCATTGGCCGGCGCATCGGTAGCGGCGCAAAACACTTTCGACGTCATTCATGCGCACGACTGGCTTACCTATCCTGCCGGCATTGCCGCCAAGAAAACTTCAGGCAAGCCTTTGGTGATACATGTACATGCTACGGAATTTGACCGCAGCGGCGAAAATATAAACCGGCTGGTGTACGACATCGAACGTATGGGCATGATGGCCGCCGACAGTGTGATTACGGTAAGTCATCTCACCCGCAATATTGTGATAAGCAAGTACGGCATTGCTCCCGAAAAGGTCATTACCGTGCATAACGCGGTAGAATTCGACAGTTATTCGGCGGTGAACGAACGGCGCGGCGTAAGCGAAAAAGTGGTTACATTTCTTGGCCGCGTTACCTTTCAAAAGGGACCTGAATATTTCATAGAAGCGGCAGCGAAAGTATTGAAAAGTTTCCGCAATGTCCGTTTCGTAATGGCCGGCAGCGGCGATATGCTTCACCGCTCTATTCGCCGGGTAGCGAAGCTGGGCATCGCCACTCATTTTCATTTCACCGGATTTTTGCAGGGCGTGGACGTACAACGCATGTTTGCGCACAGCGATGTGTATGTGATGCCGTCTGTGTCCGAGCCGTTCGGTATTTCCCCGTTGGAAGCCATGCGCTCGGAAGTGCCCACAATCATATCGAAGCAATCGGGCGTAGCGGAAGTATTGAAATATGCCATCAAAGTAGATTTTTGGGATGTGAATGCACTGGCCGATGCGATTTACGGATTACTGGCCTATCCGGCGCTGTCGAAAATGGCTATCCGCTGCGGACTTGATGAAGTAAATGCATTAAAGTGGGACAATGCAGCGCAGAAAGTAAAAAATGTATACGATTCGGTTATACCGAAAGATAAATAAAAAAAGCCATCATACTTTTTATGACTTACAACTTACGATAAAACAATATGTGATATGAAAAAAACATTATGCCTATATTTTCAAGTACACCAGCCCATGCGATTGCGTCAATACCGCTTTTTTGATATCGGCGCAAAACAGGATTATTACGATGAATTTGCCAACCGTTCGATTATGCAGAAAGTGGCCAGCCGTTGTTACTTGCCGATGAACCAAGTTTTGCAAGATATTATTGCGGAATATGGAGACGCTTTTCAGGTAAGTTTTTCCATCACCGGTACGGCTATCGAACAATTTGAAAAATATGCGCCGGAAGTACTGGACAGCTTTAAAGCATTGGCAAAAACCGGTTGCGTGGAATTTTTATCGGAAACCTGTTCGCACTCGCTGGCGGCATTGAAAAATTTTAATGAATTTGAAGAACAAATTATTTTACACCGCGCATTAATCAAAAAACATTTCAAACAAACGCCTGCGGTTTTCCGCAATACCGAATTGATTTATTCGGACGAAATCGGCGCGAAGATAGCCGGCATGGGCTATTCCGTGATGCTCACCGAAGGCGCGCGCCACGTGCTGGGATGGAAAAGCCCGAACTATATTTATGCTCATCCCGAACGCCCGGACTTAAAATTGTTGTTGAAAAATTACCGCTTGAGTGACGACATCGCATTCCGTTTTTCAGATCGCGGATGGAACGAATGGCCGCTCACTGCCGAAAAATATGTCGGATGGTTGAACAATATCGCCGCGAAAGATGAAATCGTAAATTTGTTTATGGATTACGAAACTTTCGGCGAACACCAACCGGTAGAAACAGGCATCTTTGCTTTTTTCCGTCACCTGCCGGAACAAGTCTTCACTCGTTCCAAGTTTGAATTTCTGACGCCCGGCAAGGCGGCGAAGAAACACCATGCTGTAGCGCCACTGCATGTTCCTTACCCGATTTCATGGGCAGACGAAGAGCGCGATGTCAGCGCATGGCTCGGAAATGAATTGCAAAATGAAGCAGTCGATAAATTATATCAGCTGACGGAAAAAATAAAACAGGTAAATGAAAAAAATTTATTACACGAATTTCGATGCTTGCAAGCAAGCGATCACTTCTATTATATGTGTACTAAATTTTTCTCGGATGGCGCGGTGCACAAGTATTTCAACCCCTATAACACCCCTTACGAAGCATTCATAAATTACATGAATGTACTAAGTGATTTTACTATTCGTGTTAATAACCATGTTGAAAAAAGTAATACAAAAAGAGGAAAGATATCAAAAAAATCACTAACATTGCAGGAAATTTCAACAAACGCTAATTCAAAATTAGTAAAACAAAAATTAAAAAAAACTATTATGAGTAAAAGAATCTCTCCTCTTGCAGCCGCTCTGGAATTAGAGCCGAAACCTGCAGCCAAAAAAGCAGCGCCGAAGAAAAAAGCAGTCGCTAAAAAAGCCGCGCCAAAGAAAAAAGCAGTTGCTAAAAAAGCAGCGCCGAAGAAAAAAGTAGTCGCTAAAAAAGCAGCGCCGAAGAAAGTAGTCGCTAAAAAAGCAGCGCCGAAGAAAGTAGTCGCTAAAAAAGCAGCGCCGAAGAAAGTAGTCGCTAAAAAGGCAGCGCCGAAAAAAGTAGTTGCTAAAAAAGCCGCGCCGGTGAAAAAAGTAGTCGCTAAAAAAGCCGCGCCGGTGAAAAAAGTAGTTGCTAAAAAAGCGCCGGTGAAAAAAGCCGCTCCGAAAAAATAATCATCATTGATTATTTCGGAATGAAACGTAACAAAGCCGCACGTCAGTGCGGCTTTGTTACGTTTATGGCATTGGCCTTACATGAAACCATACTATTGATTGACTATTTTGATTGACTATTTAATTATTGACTATTGACTATTTTGGCTGACGCCAATGCGCTTGCCGCCATTTTCAATTTTCAATTTTCAACTAATGACTAAATACGACTTTTATGCTAAAATAGCTTTCAAATCAAAATACATGATGCGGGTATCATCGTTATAATCCTGTTCGGTGAGGAATTTGAAGTCGTTCTTCTGGTAGAACGGTAAAGCGTTTTTGTAGGCGTCAACCATAAGAAAACGGCAACCCGCACGTTGCGGTTCGTTGATGTACATGTTCTGGATGGCTAAGATAATATAACTCCCCAATCTCTTACCTGCATATTTTTTTGCTACCGCCAAACGGCCGATTTTTACTGCCGGATAGCTTCTGCGCCGCTTATCATTAGGAATGATGCGATTTATCCTGTTCCATACCGGCCGTTCTCTATCATTTTTAATCAGGCGGTCATTTGAAAGGGAAAAATAAGCGACAATTTCATCATCTGCTTGAAGTAGATAGGTTACGGCAAGCAACGATTTCGAATAATTTTTTGCATCGTTCATCAAAAAATCGTTCAAGTCATTGTCTCCACATTCGAACGGTGGAACAATCGTATCTTCCCCCAAGCGCGCCAACTTGATATTTGCCGGCGCTTTTAACGTCTGCGTGCTCATGGAAGCGGAAAAGTAGCTATGCTTTTAAACCATTCATACGCGTCTTTCATTTTTTCGCGTCTTTCTTTAGATATGGGAACGGGGTTTTCCATAGCTTCGGTTAGCCGTTTTGCATCTTTACCCCATATAACAGGGGTGTCTTTTATTGGACGTGCCATAGCTTTTTTAATTCTTATGCGGACAAAGGTATAAAAAAGATTTAAAAACTCAAAGACTTAAAGGTTAAAAAAAACCGCCGGTACATTTCCATACCGGCAGTTCTCTTCGTGCGCAAGCCAACTCTTAGTTTTTAACTTTTAGTTTTTAACTTCTATCGGAAGGTTTCCGACTGCAATCGGAAGGTCTCGGATTACAATCTGAAGGTTTCCGACTGCAATCGGAAGGTCTCGGATTACAATCTGAAGGTCTCGGATTACAATCTGAAGGTCTCGGATTGCAGTCTGAAGGTCTCGGATTACAATCTGAAAGTCTCGGATTACAATCTGAAGGTCTCGGATTGCAATCTGAAGGTCTCGGATTACAATCGGAAACCTTCCGATTGCAATCGGAAAGTTTGGGACGGTGGGTCGATACTATGGGACGGAAGTCCCAAATGGGGGGGCGCCCGTACGAAATTTGCGTACAGCCGCCCGGCAGGCTCGGAAACCTGCGTTGCGCGATTGGCGCAGTGTTCTTTATTTTTACTTCATAAGCCACTTATTTTATGTTGTTTTTTTAATTTCTAATTTCTGATTGGCGGGCGCCACTGCGCTTGTCGCCATTTTCCACTCTCCACTCTCCATTCTCCATTCTCCACTCTCCCGTCATTCCGAGCGGAGCGGAGCGTAGTCGAGGAATCTCCTGCGTCTTGCACCCACTGCTTTGCACCGCACTGCGTTTTGGAGGGGATTTCTCCACTCCGCGCGCTCGTTCCTCGTGCGCTCCGGTCGAAATGACGTGCGTGGAACGTCATTGCGAACGGCGAGGAGTTGCGAGGTACGAAGCAAGCCGTGAAGCAATCCAGCGGCCTTTTCGTGTCGTTTGTCTGGATTG
>JAIROQ010000013.1 GCA_031257455.1 Prevotellaceae bacterium
AAAACGGAAAACTCCTGTTAGGGCAACCGGTCGGATATCCCGGAAGATAATACGAGGATACGTTCACGCCTGCAACCATAGGTATCGTATCGCACCCTTTCTACATTGAAAGAATGCAGCTGCATGAAGTAATCTTTTTAATTACTTCGGTAATAACCCGGATGCTTGTAGTAAGTTACAATGGACGGTAACAGCGAACTATGTCCCAATTTTGCGACCCACCTAGAAAAGCGTGGCCGCAATCATAAGCCGTTGCTCCATCTATGTCATTTGTATATATCATTCTACTGGTTTCGTCGTTACAGAACAGGAATTCCCATGCAGCGCCGGTTGTACCACCCCAATTGTTTAGCGTCTTTTTACTATTCCAACCATAAAATTCATTTATCGGACATTTACTATCTAATGGTGTGACCATGGCCAGCCAAACGCTTTCCGTTGGTGACATTAAAGGTAATAGATTAGCATAGTCAGCCCATACCGGTAAAACCCATCCCGGAGGGCATATTCCTTGTTTATTCGAGCCACTGCCACTTGTGCCGCCCCATGCAGAACGTACGTCTGCATGATTGTAGTATCTGCCACACTCATCTTTATTGCACCAGTTGGGTTGTGTACCGGTTTGGGCATATTTTACATTTTGCGCCAACCACCATTTGGTGTCTGGCATTAAGATTATCCTGTAATATTCATTATCGCGTGTGTCTTTTATATACGCTTCCCAATTCTTTGCGCCGCTGGCGCGTTGTTGACAAAGGTGCGTAGCATCCATAATCAAATCGCTGCCTGTGTAAGGACAATAAAGTTGGCCTATACCGGGACAACCGGTAGCATCTGTAAACGTACTTGATGAATTAACGGTTAAACTTGTTCGGGCTATTGTCTTAGTTGTTACAGGCTGCGCATGGCTACTTACTATAAAATCGGTTGTTCCCTTAAAAGTGTACGTCCCTTCATCCAACGTTACATTCGGTGGATAGTCGGACGCGTAGGCGCACCAATTAAATGGGTCATTGATATTACTTAACTGCACAGTTACCGTAGCAGAAAAATTAGTCGTTGTTCCTTCCAGAAAGAAGCCACGATTACTTTGTTCGCTCACTGTTCCCGCTGTTTTTTGCACTGTTCCGGTAATGGTTGCCGGTTGCCAATTCCCTTTTTGCGTAGGGGAAATGACGGGTTGGAAATCTACAAATAGCCACACTTTGTTACGGTGGCTGTCGGTTGATTGATTTGTCCAACTCATTTTAAATTGAATGCTTGGTGTCACGGTATACGTTGCGCTAGCAGGCATAATTTGTACTGTTGTTTGTGCGCTTGCTGCAACGCTTGCAAACATTGCGAAAAAGAAAAATTTTGTTCTCATAATTTTCATTTTTTATTTATTATTATTTTGTAGCATCAGGATTGCTTTACGAACAAACACAAACTAAATTTCATTGCATAAAACAACCCCTCGCTACGATTTTTTATTCGCTGCCAATTTTCACGGTTCAACTTCTATTCATTGTGTTCTATATAAAAATCGAACGTGGATTTTAATTTATGATTTATTGCGGTCTTGAGAAACCTGTCGTAGAAACAAACTAAAACCCACGTATAGACGGGCCTGTTTTATTCTTCTACGACTGAAATTTCTCAAGTTTCAATAAATCGAAATAAAATATAAAAAAGAACATCAATAATACTACAAATATAAAACAATATTTTTTATCTACAAATATTTTTTTAGTTAGGCGTTAAGAGAGATGCGTAAAGCGCACATTTCCAAATCTCCACATCATCTAAAATCTTTCGAGGTGAGTTCTATGTTTTTTTGCAGTTTCCATTCGCCGTTGTTGAACTGCAGGCCGTCAAACTCGCCGGAGGGCACGCGGCCGGGAAGTCCGCCAAGCGATACGGTTTCCAGACGCTGGAAGACAATCATTTTTTTGCGCGGTAAATAGGTCAGGTAAAACGGCGTTTCGGCGCTATATTCCAGCATGACGCGACTGGCTTTCCATCGTCCGTTATCGAAGAGGGGCGCACCGAATGACGGACTACCCTGTTCGTCAAAAGTAAGTATGTCCAACAATTTGCGATGCGTAACGCCGGAATGGAAATCATAGCCCAGTAAGGTATAATACACGCGGCCGCCGGTTTTATTTTGCAGCAGGTCGTAATACAGCGCGCCAAACCATTGGCCGTTGTGCAGCGTCACTGTTTCCGGCCGTCCGGCGAGGGAATTTTTCACATCGTTCAGCACGGTGGTTTGAATGGCGTTATTCATGCGGTACTGTACGATGCCGAAGTAGCGGTGCTGCGTGGCGGTGAGGGGCAGGTTCCAGGTGAACAGGCGTACTTTCTTGTCCGGCGAGACCAAAATACCAAGGTAGGGAATGCTGTCGAACGCATTGTCAGGAATTGTTTCGCAACGGAGCGTTTCTTCAAAGGCAGCGGCAAAAGCCAACATGGCGGCGGTTTTCCGGGCGCTATCGGTTTCGGCGGCAACCTGCTGCATCAGCATTGCAAGGCTGGCCGTGCGTTCTTCGAGCGCCTGCGCTTGCACGGCCAGGCATCCGCACAGCCACCCGGTAATAAGGTAAAGGTATTTCATAATCACTGTAACCGGTTAATACTTGTCCAGCGCTTCCACCAAGACAGCGCAAATCTCGCGGATTTCCTCTTCCGTAATAATCAGCGGCGGCGCTATCCGGAAAGCCGTATTGCAAAATAAAAACCATTCCGTAATAATGCCCTCGTCCCACAGGCCGGATACAACCCGTTGCAGACGTTGCGCATTTCCCAGTTCTACCGCCAGCATCAAGCCTTCGCCACGAATTTCTTTGATGGCTTCGTGCACCAGCAAACGGCGGAAGAGGGCGGCTTTTTCCGCCACCGTTGCAGGCAGGTTTTCATCCTGCAATACGTTCAATGCCGCCGCCGCCGCCGCACACGACACCGGATGCCCGCCGAACGTGGTGATATGCCCCAATGCCGGACGGCTTTGCAATACTTCCATTATTTCGCGGGACGCCACGAATGCGCCGAGCGGCATACCGCCCCCCATAGCTTTTGCCAAAGTCATAATGTCGGGCGTTACGCCGTAGTGCGCCGCCGCAAACCATGAGCCGGTACGCCCGAAGCCGGTTTGCACTTCATCGAAAATTAGCAGCGTGCCGGTTTGATTGCACCGCTCCCGCAGGGCTTGCAGATAGCCGGCCTGCGGCGTAATCACCCCTGCTTCGCCCTGCACCGGCTCAATTAACACCGCAGCAGTACGGCGGGTAATATGCCGTAAATCCTCGAATGAATTAAACGTCCCTTGCCGCACACCGGGCAGCAACGGGCGGAAAGCATTGCGGAATAACTCGTCCCCCATAGCGCTTAAAACGCCTTGCGTGCTGCCGTGGTACGCATTTTTGAAAGCGACTATTTCCGTTCGCCCGGTATAACGTTTGGCTAATTTCAGCGCGCCCTCATTGGCTTCGCTGCCGGAATTGACAAAATAAATACAATCAAGCGGCGGCGGAAGAATGCTTGCCAGGGCTTGTGCATACGCCGTTTGTGGCGACTGGATATATTCGCCGTACACCATCAGGTGCATGTACCGCGCCGCCTGTTCCTGCACCGCCGCCACCACCTTCGGATGACAATGTCCCACATTACTGACCGCCACGCCGGCAATTAAATCGGTGTACCGTTTACCGTTCGTATCGTAGATATAGATACCCGCTGCATGTCCGGCTTCCAAGCCCATAGGCGCAGGCGATGTTTGCGCTACATGCTGTAAAAAAAGTTGCCGCCGGCTGATAGTATTGCCCATTTGTCCCAATTTCTGTTTTAGTTTAACAAAAATACGCAAAATATTTTTTAGCGTCATGCAAAATAAAAAACCTTCCCGCAATGTGCAGGAAGGCTCTATACAAGGCGAAATCGCCGTTATGCTACTAATTTATTCACGTAAAGCGTTAAACTGCTCTTGAGATTGGCCGCTTTATTTTTATGAATAACATTTATCTTTGCCAACTTGTCCAGCATGGACGAGACCTTTGGGAGCAACGCTATGGCTGCCGCTTTATCGGTAGTATTGCGCAATGCTTTTATGGCATTACGGGTTGTGCGGGCATAATACTTGTTATGCACCCTGCGTTTTTCGCTTTGGCGGTAACGTTTTTCAGCAGATTTATGATTTGCCATATTATTAAGTTTTATATTATTTTCTACTCTCTATTTGTCTGACTTTTTGTAGTCCGTAGGGGATTCGAACCCCTATGGCAAGAATGAAAATCTTGAATCCTAACCCTTAGATGAACGGACCATTTTTGTTTTTGGGCTGCAAAGATAGCATCTATTTTTAGATTGTGCAAATTTTTTTGAATGGGGTAGATTCGGTAGATTCAAGTATCAACTGCATAAATTATATAAAATATAGACAAAACAAATTTACGGGTTTATTCCAATGAATACATTTTCTTGGTCTCCGGTTTAATTTTTTTTGAATTTCATAAATTAATTCATCAGTAAGTACACCTTTCGTAAAAATGATTTTGGAAAATTTATAAAACAATGTTATCTTTGCATCCTCAAAATCGGGGTGTGGCGCAGTTGGCTAGCGCACTTGCATGGGGTGCAAGGGGTCGTGTGTTCGAGTCACATCACCCCGACTGAACAAACAAAGCGACTAAAAGCTACCGCTTACAATTAATAGGCGGTAGCTTTTAATATATCAGCCGGGAACTGAAAATTACTGCTTCTTTTTTATATCACATGGTATTTTTTGCTGCCAATTTGCTATCTTTGCGATATAAAACTTAAAAATTACAAACAAATGAAAAAAATTATTACCCTCCTTTTTGTTGCTACACTATTAGTAACAGGTAGCCGGCAAGCCATTGCGCTGGAGCCGGAACAAACGACCGATAAACCGTTTGTAGAATTATTTGAAAACGTTGTCCCGGCAACGATGACCGACAATGTATTTAAGTTGGTCGGCACAGATTTTATGTTAATCACTTCCGGCACGGAAGCTGATTTTAATACCATGACGGCCGGCTGGGGCGGCTGGGGTATTCTTTTTAATACGCCGACTACATGGTGTATGTTGCGCGCTAACCGCTATACGTTGGAGTATATACGCAATACGAAAACCTATACGTTTACTTTTTTTGAAGATGAATACAAAGACCAGCTATTCCATTTCGGACAGGCATCGGGACGTAATAGCGATAAAATGAAAACCCACCGGCTGACCGCTGTGACTACACCGCTTGGAAACATTGCCTACAAAGAGGCTTCGTTGATTATCGAGTGCGAACTGGTAGAATTGACGACCGTACAACCCGGCGATTTTTATACGGAAGAAGGCAAAGCGTTTGTCGCCGGCGGCTATGAAGAAGCGAAGGATTATCATAAACTTGTTTTCGGAAAAATCACGAATGTGTGGCGCAAAAAATAGTTGATTACTGTCGCCTGTTTTCATGCTGCACCAAATAATCACGACTGCCGATGGTTCGCACAGTTTGTTTATACCGGCGCTGAATGAGCATTATCATTCCACCAACGGCGCATTACAGGAAGCGTTGCATGTGTTTATCGGCGCGGGATTAAAGTATGTCGCGGAAAAGTTCTCCCGTACCTGCATAAATGTACTGGAAATAGGTTTCGGTACGGGATTGAATGCACTGCTCACCTTACTGGAAGCGCAAAACAGAAAAATGCCGGTGTTTTATGAGGCAGTGGAAAAATACGCTTTGCCGGCAACAACGGTTGCGCGACTTAATTATACTACGTTGATACCGCCGGAAAATAGCCCCTATTTTTCAAAAATCCACGAGGCAAAATGGAATGAAGAAACGCTTGTTGCCGGCAATTCCCCCACGTCTTACACCTTGCTGAAAAAGTTGCAAGACCTGTCGGATTACCGCCCTTGCCGTATGTTTGACGTGATTTATTTTGACGCTTTTGCTCCCGCCGTACAGCCGGAATTATGGACAACCGCCGTGTTTAAAAAGCTGCACGGTTGCTTAAATACCGGCGGCATATTGGTTACCTATTCCGCGAAAGGAACTGTTAAAACCGCTCTACGGGAAGCCGGCTTTTTGGTGGAACGCTTGCCGGGCGCGGCAGGAAAGCGGCACATGCTACGGGCTCATGTGAAACCGCAAGATAAAATGCTTTGATATACGGGAACAGTCAAATAAAACTTTTCACCGTATTTACAATCGTGAGGAGGATATTATTTTTCAGTTCGTCAATTTTAATTTGCGCCAGTCCGGCCTGTTTGAGTCCTTCCATTTCAGCCAGATTTTTTAATCCCCACACAAGGTGTTTGTATTCTTTATCCGAAAGTTTCCCGGCAGCATATTCCTGCGTCAGCGCCAGCAGGTCGTCTTTTGCTTTATTCAAAAAACTTTTTGCATCGGCGGCAGCGGCTTCCACAAATTCGCCGGCGCCGGTAGTTATGATGTCCAATACCTCTTTCCAGAGTTGGTCAAACAGTTTGGAAAAGTCAAGTGCCATAACGGAAATATTGAATGGTTATTTTTTTATTTTTTTACTTTCGAGCCCGGCAATTTTATCGAATGCCTCGCCCACTTGTTGTTTGGCGCGGGTAATAGCCGTTTCGCCCAATTTTCCTTCTTCCTTCCATAAGGTAAAAAAGCCGCCCAACAAATGCTCGTCAGGATGGAGTAATAATACCCACATTTGCGTGGTCACTTCATTATCCGGCCGATTTTTTTCGTATTCATAGGCTTTTTGCAAATTCAATTGCAAAGTTTCTATCTCCTGCGCGTGCGCCGCATAATCTTCCGTTGCGGCGCTCATCACATGCAGTGCATCCACTTTCAATGCAGTCGTCCGTTCATAAGCATGCTGGTCGAACAGGGAAATAGTTGCACAACCCGTTACCATTGCGGCCAACAAGAATACCGCTATTTTATTTTTCAGTATTATTTTCATAAATCCGCTATTTTGATTTATACAAATATACACAAAAAAATTGAAGACAGGTTGATTTAACGTAACGTGTAATTGTATTATTCAATCAAGCGAAAGAAATATTTGAACCGATGCAAAAATCCCGCTTTCCAAAAAAACACGGACGTTATGAAACTTATCACGTCTGTGATGAAAACAAAAGCAAGTGAAATGAAACCTGTCACAAGTGTGATGAAAACAAAAACAAGTGAAATAAAACCTGTCACAAGT
>JAIROQ010000193.1 GCA_031257455.1 Prevotellaceae bacterium
ATGCCAGTCCGTTGCTTGCGGCCATAGTTTGATAGAAAAAATAATTGTTTTACAGAAGCAAAAAAACTGCTTCCTAACAACGCTATAATTTGCTATCCTTAGGCTTTCATAGCGCAACCATGAAAAATAAAATGTTCTTTAAATGTACTAATACAGGGGTGAAATAAATATAGCCCCTGTTTTCCTCCGTTCAATAACAAGACTAAATTCCTATCGAACGGTTAAGGTGCCTTACACACACACGAAAAAAAGGGGCTAAAATCTCTTTGGGTGCAAAGGCACCTTTTATATTAAAGCAGTTGCAAAAATACTAAAAAAACCATATATGAAGAAATTAAAAATAATCCGGCTGAAAATACAATTGTTTTTGTTGCACATAACAACACACCCAAACAGCGCGCAATGGCTACAGCTATTGTGGGCGGCGGTAGAGAAGTTAACAGGTAAAAACTAAAAACGCCGGCGTCAGCGTCCTCCCGGAGAAGAAATAAGTATATTTAGGAGGCCTCTCCAGCACACAAAAAGTTGATTTTTTTTTTGTACATTTGTAAAAAAACCAACTTAAAATGAACAACCAATATTGTATTATTATGGCAGGCGGCGTGGGTAGCCGCTTTTGGCCTGTAAGCCGCGAATCCCGTCCCAAACAGTTTTTAGATATACTCGGCGCCGGGAAGTCATTTTTACAGCAGACGGTGGAACGTTTTACCCGGATTATCCCGAAGGAAAATATCCTCATCGTTACCGGCGCAAACTATGCCGCCCTGACGCAGGAACAGTTGCCGGATTTCCGCCCGGAGCAAATCCTGTGCGAGCCGTTACGCCGCAACACCGCGCCGTGCATTGCCTACGCGGCCTATAAAATTCTAAAACGCAACCCCCATGCGACTATGGTGGTAACGCCCGCCGACCATCACATCGTCAATGAAGCGGATTTTTTGCAGGTCATGCAAAGCGGCCTGCGCCTCGCAGCCGACAATGAGGCGTTGATAACTGTCGGGCTGAGACCGGCACGCCCCGAAACCAATTACGGCTATATTCAAATCAACACGGGCGAAACGCTGAATATGGACGCGCAGAAAGTTTACCGCGTAAAAACCTTTACCGAAAAACCCAATGCCGAACTGGCAAAAGTATTTGTGGAAAGCGGCGAGTTCCTTTGGAATTCGGGCATTTTTATCTGGAACGTAAATGCTATTTGCCGGGCGCTGGCAACCTACCTGCCGGATGTGGCAAGCCTTTTCGAAAAAGGTTCGGCAGCTTACGACACCGGCGAGGAAACAGCTTTCATTGCCCAAACATACGCCCATTGCCCAAGCATTTCCATTGACTACGGCATCATGGAAAAAGCGGAAAATGTATATTGCTTTGCCGCTAATTTCGGCTGGTCGGATTTGGGGACATGGCTTTCGCTCTACGTCCATAAAGATAAAGACAAACATGGAAACGTAATAGACGCGCCGGAAAACATGCTCTATAATGTATCCAACAGCGTGGTCATTACTTCCGACAGGCAAAAACTCATCGTACTGCATGGACTGAAAAACTATCTGGTAGTTGATTCCGAAGACGTGCTGTTGATATGCCCCAATGAAGACGAGCCGTTCAAAGCTATCGTCAAAGACGTGCCGGTTAAAAAGGGCGACAAATATATGTAAGCACGGGGGCTTCCGGCGGCCTGCCTTTTATATCACCGGAATATCATTAAAATGTTCGATAATCTCCATGCACATGCGGCCGTTGTGGTAGGGGCATTTCCAGTGTCCGGCCTTGTCGTCTGCGCGGTTGACGCTTCCGTCTGCTTTGCAGCTCCAGCGCCATTCGCCGCCGGCGGTATCGATAATATGGCGTTGGATATACTGCCATGCGCGGGCGGCTTTTCCCAAGTAATCTTTGTTGCCTGAATTTTTGTAAGCATACAAAAAACCGGTTACCGTTTCGGCCTGTACCCACCAGTGACGGTCGTTGTCGGCATGTTCGCCGGCGCGTTCGTAGGCCATGCTGCCGTCTGGCAACAGGCCTTCCGCAGCGGCGTCTGCGATTTTCAGCGAGAGCGCCCTGACCTGTTCCAGCAGTCTTGCATCGCCTGAAACTTCTGCGGCTTCCCACAGCAGCCATGACGCCTCGATGTCATGCCCGTAAGATATGCCGGCCGGTTTGACGTTCCACGCCTCATCGAAAAACAAATCAAGATGACCGGCTTTATTGCATATTTTCTCTGTAAAAACGGCGATCAGGTTTTGTTGCGCTTCCTGCAGCTGCGGGCTGTTCCACACGCGGCACAGGTTGGTATAGGGCTCGAGGATGTGCAGGTGCGTGTTCATGGTTTTTTTCTCGTTGGCGTCTTTACTGCTCAGGCGCATGTCGGCGATGGTATTCCATTCGCGCGTGTAGGCTTCGAGGTAGCCGCCCGCCCTGTGGTCGCGGCGTTTTTCTATCAGGTGGAAAAATTCTTTGGACAGTTCCAACGCTTTTACATTGCCGGTAGCGCGGTAGAACTCCGAAAAGCCATACAAAGCAAACCCCTGTGCATACATTTGCTTTTTCGTGTTTACCGGACGCCCCGTGTAGTCCACTTCCCAATACACGCCGCCAAATGCCGTATCTATGAAATGGCCGGTGATATAATCGAAAGCGCGTTGTGCGGCGGCTTTGTATTCGGGCTTTTTCAACAGGCGGTAAGCGGCGGAAAAAGTCCACAGGATGCGGGCATGGAGCACCGCGCCTTTGTTCGCCTGCGGATGCAACGTACCGTTTCCGTCAATACGGCCGTAAAAACCGCCGTGTTCGACGTCCTGCATGCGGCAGAGCCAAAAGGAAAGGATATTGTTCTCCAGTTCATTTTCAAAAGTTGCCATATCCGGTTTGTTTTATTCCACAAAGGCACGGAAAATACTGCGTTTTTTCTTTATTCCTTTGTGGAAGATTAGTTGCTGCGTAAAATCTCAATCCAATAATTGTCCGGGTCGGTGATAAAATACAAGCCCATCGCATGGTTTTCGTAGCACACGCATCCCATTTCCCTGTGATATTTACGCACCTCCTCATAATCGCCCTCCACCCGCACACAGAGGTGGAATTCGTCTTCGCCCAGATTATACGGTTCTTTGCGGTCGCGCAGCCATGTCAATTCCAGCAGGAAATGGGGATTATTATTATCGGTCAGGTAAACGAGGATAAATGAACCGTCACCGGCTTCCTTGCGGTGATGTTCCGTAAACCCGAGCGCTTTTTTGTAGAACGCTATACTTTTTTCCAAGTCGAACACATTAAAGTTGAAATGGTCGAATCTGCTTTTTATTTCCATAATCGTTTTCTTTTGATTACAAACTTACGTGAAAATTTCGGGATGGACAAATGCAGTTGGCAGTAGCAGTAGGCAGTTGGCAGTAGCAGTAGGCAGTGCTGACGCCACTAAACAAATCAACAAATCAACAGATAATTTGTCATTATTTAAACGCCAAGCCTGACAATTTGTCTGCCGAAAGGCTTTTGCCCGCGGGCAAAACCCCTTTGCCATACATTTCTAAATTTCTGATTTCTGATTTGCTGGCGCGTCAGCCCAATTAGTCACATTAGCACATTAGCACATTAATTTAAATCTTCCTTGCAACAGATACGAAAAATTGTATAACTTTGCAATGCCAAAATACCATGCTGATATGAAAAATATACTCATTACCGGCGGCGCCGGATTTATTGGTTCGCACGTGGTGCGGTTATTTTCCGGCAAGTATCCTGATGCGACTGTCGTGAATATGGATAACCTGACGTATGCCGGAAATCTGGAAAACCTGCGCGATGTGGAAAAGAACGCCAACTATCATTTTGTGAAAGCCGATATTTGCGATTACGCGCAGGTGCAAAAAATCATGGCGGATTTTGCGATTACCGGCATTATCCATCTGGCGGCGGAGTCGCATGTAGACCGGTCGATTACCGACCCGTTTATTTTTGCAAAAACCAATGTCATCGGTACGCTCACCCTGCTGCAGGCCGCCAAAGAACAATGGAAAAACGATTATAACGGACGGCTTTTTTACCATGTTTCCACAGACGAAGTATATGGTTCGCTGGAACACGGCGGTTTTTTTGTAGAAACAACGCCCTATGACCCGAAGTCGCCCTATTCCGCTTCCAAAGCCGGCTCCGACCATTTTGTGCGGGCATTTCACAATACCTACAAACTGCCGGTGGTCATCAGCAACTGCTCGAATAACTACGGCCCCTGCCAGTTTCCCGAAAAATTGATACCGTTATTTATTAACAATATCCGGCACAATAAACCGCTGCCGGTATACGGCAAGGGCGAGAACGTGCGCGACTGGCTGTTTGTGGAAGACCATGCGCGTGCCATTGACGTGATTTTCCACAAGGGAAAAACCGGCGACACCTATAATATCGGCGGCTTCAACGAATGGAAAAATATTGACCTGATAAAGGTAATGATAAAAATTGTCGACCGCCTGCTGGGACGTCCCGAAGGCGCTTCGGAAAAATTGATTACTTATGTTACCGACCGCGCCGGACATGATTTGCGCTATGCGATTAATTCCGCCAAACTGAAAAATGAACTGGGCTGGAAACCGTCATTGCAATTTGAAGAAGGATTGGAAAAAACAGTTAAATGGTATCTCGATAATCAACAATGGTTGGATAATGTTAATAAGATTACGCGGATTTAGGCGGATTACGCGGATGATTGGCAAAACTATGACAGAACGACTATGGGACTTATAATGAATTTTGGAACTGTATCATTAACTTATAAACGAATTATCAATTCGCGTAATTCGCTAAAATCAGCGTAATTTAATATGAAAATTACTATTGTAGGAACGGGATATGTTGGATTGGTTACCGGCGCATGTTTTGCGGAAATGGGTACGCATGTGGACTGCATTGACATTGACACGAAGAAAATAGCCGGATTGAACAACGGTATTATCCCTATCTATGAACCGGGACTGGATAATTTGGTGCATAAGAATGCCGCCGCCGGACGCTTGAAGTTCGGCACGGATTTAACGGCGGTAATCGGCAACAGCGACATTGTGTTCAGCGCCGTAGGCACGCCGCCGGACGAAAACGGCAGCGCCGATTTGAAATATGTACTGGACGTAGCCCGCACCGTAGGACGTTCCATAAACAAGTATGTGGTGTTCGTTACCAAAAGCACCGTGCCCGTAGGGACGGCGGAGCTGGTGCGTAAAACCATCCGTGAAGAACTGCAAAAACGCGGCGTGGAAATACCGTTCGATGTGGCTTCCAACCCAGAGTTTTTGAAAGAAGGCGCGGCGATTGACGATTTCATGCGTCCCGACCGGATTGTGGTCGGCGTGGACAGCGACAAAGCAAAAACTTTCATGGAACAGCTCTACAAGCCGTTTACACTGAACGGGCATCCGGTGATTTTCATGGATATTGCCTCCGCCGAAATGACGAAATATGCCGCCAATGCCATGCTGGCTACACGTATCAGTTTCATGAACGATATTGCCAATTTGTGCGAGCGGGTGGGCGCGAATGTGCACGAAGTCCGCAGGGGGATTGGCAGCGACCCGCGTATCGGCGCGAAATTTCTGTATCCGGGCTGCGGATACGGCGGTTCCTGTTTCCCGAAAGACGTCAAGGCATTGATAAAAACGGCAGCGGAACATCATTATGACATGCGCGTGCTACAGGCGGTCGAAGAGGTGAACGAGCGGCAGAAAGAAATACTGTACCGGAAATTGGAAAAGCGGTTCAACGGCGAACTGAAAGGAAAAACCATTGCCCTCTGGGGCTTGTCCTTCAAACCGCAAACAGACGATATGCGGGAAGCGCCTTCGCTGACGCTGATTGAAAAACTGCTGGCGGCCGGCTGTACCGTGAAAACATACGACCCCGTAGCCATGCCGGAAGCAAAGCGGATAATCGGCGGAAAGGTCGGTTACGCTAAAGATATTTACGAAACGGCGCAGCAGGCTGACGCCATACTGTTGATTACCGAATGGAAAGAGTTCCGCCTCCCCGACTGGAACGCTATCAGGAACGCCATGAGGACGCCTGTTGTGCTTGACGGCCGCAATATTTACGACAGCGATGAATTGCAGCGCGCAGGGTTCGAGTATTACGGGCTGGGTAGTGGCAGTGGCAGTAGGCAGTAGGCAGTAGGCAGTCGCAGTTGGCAGTAGGCAGTTGGCAGTGGCAGTGGCAGTAAACAGTAAATAGTAAACAATATGGACAGGGGTTTTAAGACATTATTAGCATATCAAAAAGCATATAAGTCGGCAATGGAAATCTTTGCACTGTCAAAACATTTTCCAATGGAAAAACGATTTTCACTGACAGACCAGATTCGCCGTTCTTCCAGTTCTGTTTGTGCCAATATTGCGGAAGCCTACAGAAAACGTGTATACATTAAATCCTATATGGCAAAACTGACGGATGCCGACAGCGAATGCAGTGAAACAATAGTATGGTTAAATTTTGCAAAAGATTGTAGTTATATTACCAATGAAATATTAATATCAATCGAAGAAGTATATAATGAAATTGGAAAACTGATAGGATATATGTTAAATTGTCCTGAAAAATTTGGAGTAAAAATATAAATTATGAATACTGCGACTGCCAACTGCCAACGGGTACTGATTACCGGCGGAGCCGGGTTCATCGGCTCCCACGTGGTGCGCCTTCTGGTGCGGAAGTACCCCGACGCCCATTTCGTCAACCTCGACAACCTCACCTACGCGGGGAACCTGGCCAACCTCGACGACGTGGCGCACGAGCCGAACTACCGCTTCGTGAAAGCCGATATCTGCGACTACGCGCACATCCGACAAATTTTCGCCGAGCACCGGATTACCGGCGTCATCCACCTGGCGGCCGAGTCGCACGTCGATCGCTCCATCGCCGACCCGTTCATTTTCGCCAAGACCAACGTACTGGGCACGCTCACGCTCCTGCAGGCGGCCAAAGAACACTGGAAGGACGACATGCAGGGAAAGTTGTTCTACCACGTATCAACCGACGAGGTGTACGGCTCCTGAGACCACGGCGGCTTCTTCACGGAAACCACGCCCTACGACCCCAAATCGCCGTACTCGGCGTCGAAAGCCGGCTCCGACCACTTCGTGCGCG
>JAIROQ010000200.1 GCA_031257455.1 Prevotellaceae bacterium
AATCTGACAAGTAGGGCGTCTTATCACCGTCCGTATAGCCGCTCCTGATTTTCAAGGCGCGTTCTACCGCTTCGTTAAATTCCGATTGCTCCGGCGTGATGAGTCTTGCCTCATAATCCCTGGCTATATTTTTTAAGAGTATTTCCCATTCTTCCAGCTGGGCATTGATGTGACAGGCCTCTTGAAACTCGCGTACCTCCCGGCATTTTCCAGTACTGATATTCCAATATTTTACCGGTACGGATATGCCGGTTCTTATCTTATACTGCCGCTTCATTGAGATAACAGCAATAATCGAAGTTTTTTTCTTATTTTTGTCGTGTAAAAAGAATTTGATAGTAGCCATAAAAATGGGAATAAATATGGGAATAAAAAATATGTTTTTGCAAAGTTATTAAAAAAGTTTCTATCCGCAATACTGCTGAAAATAAATAAAAAATATGTTTAATGGATTTATTAAATGAGTTGAGGGGGATTCCCTGTTCCGGGCACAAATAAAATTAAGCCTTTCAGAAATGAGGGGCTTTTTTGATTGACTGTTTAATTATTGACTATTTTGGCTGGCGCGCCAGCCTATCAACAAATCAACAACTCAACAGCTCAACAATTCAAACCTCAAAATTCAAAATTGCTGGCGCGCAAGCCACCTCATACCTCATACTTCATACCTCATAACTCATAACTATTTTGTATCTTTGCAGAAAATACCTGTTCGATGACAAACAATGATATTACGACCCTCCTGTTAGTACTTGCTCCGGCCGCTTTGATGCTGGCGAGTACCTACCTGCTTCTCCGGCGGATGCTGGATGCGGACTTGCGGCGCAAGCAAGCGGAAGTATTGCTCCTCCGGCGCGGCGAAACGCTGAAAACCCGCTTTTCGGCGATGGAACAATTAGTCGTGCTGATGGAACATTTGTCGCCGGCGGAGTTATTGTTGCGGACTACGCGCCATGCCGCCACCGCAGGAGAGCTGCAACTGTTATTGCTGGACACGGTGCGCAACGAAATGGAACAATACCTCTCCTGCCAGTTATACGTCCATGTGGATACATGGCACATGGTAGTGGCCGCACGCAATTCCATTATTTCCTTGATTAATCAGTCAGCGGCGGAAGTGCGTCCGAACGAACCGGCCATACATTTGTCGAAAAAAATACTGACCGACTTGCAAACCTTGCCAGCCGTCCCCACTGTGGATGCTATCGCCGCTTTACGCAAAGAAGCGCAACTTTTATTTGTATAACCGGAGTTTCTATATTATATTTGTCGTCAAAAATTTTATTTATTTCCTGATTTTAATTCTACACTTTTATGATGAGTCGCCGTCTTTTACGTATCAAAACCCTCAAACTTCTTTTCAGTAATGCGGGTTCTGAAGACCTTTCCCTGGCTACTGCCGAAAACGATTTACTTACCAGTATCCAGAAAACCTATGACCTTTATCATTTCCTGATGGCCGCTATTATCCCGATAGCCGACCATGCCGAAGAACGCATCAATGTGGGGCTGCAAAAATACCGCCCGACTTACGAAGAAGCGCATCCGAACAGGAAATTTATACAAAATGAATTGATAGATATCATACGCCGCAACCGCGCCCTGCGGCAATACAACGAAAAGCACTGCCTTTCGTGGGGCGGCGAAAACATGAATATTATTCTCGACATCCACGCCCACATGACCGAAAGCGAATATTACAAGGATTACATGACTTCGGAAGAACATTCGTTCGATGGAGACCGCAGATTCCTGAAAAAATTTTTCATCCATGAATTTGAAGACAACCGGCTATTGGAAAATATGCTGGAAGAGCAAAGCGTTTGGTGGGTTGATGATATCGGCTATGCGCTGGGGTCGGTGCTGCGGTCGCTGGACAGATTCGTTCCCGGCCAGTCGCCGGAAGAACCGCTTTCGGAAGCGCGCCGCTCAAAAGAAGACGAAGTATTTGCGTTGCGTTTGATGCGTCATTCGTTGAACCACTATTTCAAATATTGGAACATGGCCATGCAGTTTGTGCAGAACTGGGAAGCCGACCGCGTGGCGGCAATGGACATGGCGCTCATCATACAGGGATTTTCCGAAGCCATCGAATTTCCTGAAATTCCTATCAAAGTTACTATCAACGAGCATGTGGAAATTGCGAAATTTTACAGTACGCTCAACAGCCATTCTTTCGTAAACGGCGTGCTCGACCGCATGATTCAGCACGGCCTTGCAGACGGAACTATTCAAAAAGAAGGTCGCGGACTGGTGCAAGATACCATCATCCGCCGCAGGTAAGCGGTTATTTTTTCCGTAGAAAAATTTGTATGGGACAACCGGTGAAATCGAAATGCCGGCGCAGTTTGTTTTCCAAAAACCGTTTGTAATCTTCGCGCACATATTGCGGCAGATTGCAGAAAAAAGCGAAAGACGGCGATGGAGACGGCAATTGCGTTACATATTTTATCCGCACATACTTTCCTTTGATAGACGGCGGCGGGAAGTTTTCTATTTCCGGCAACAACGCATCATTGAGTTGCGATGTAGCAATCCGCCTGCTGCGGTTCGCATACACTTTTTCCGCCGCATCCAGCACGTCAAGCAACCGCTGCTTTTGCGTTACGGACGTAAACACTACCGGCACATTCGTAAACGGCGAAAGGCGTTGCACAATGCCGGCTTTGAAAGTTTTCATCGTATTGGTGTCTTTCGCTATCAAATCCCACTTGTTCACGACAAGCACGCATCCTTTTTTATTGCGGATAATCAAATTAAAAATACTCAAGTCCTGCGCTTCCACGCCCCGGGTTGCATCAATCATCAGAAGGCACACATCGGAATACTCAATGGCGCGGACAGAACGCATGACCGAATAAAATTCCAAATCGTCCATCGCCTTGCCCCGCTTGCGTAGCCCGGCGGTATCCACTATCACAAATTCATGCCCGAATTTATTATAGTACGTACTGATAGCATCGCGCGTAGTGCCGGCAACCGGCGTAACGATATTGCGTTCCTCGCCCAACAACGCATTGGCAAGAGACGATTTCCCCACATTGGGACGCCCGACAACCGCCAGATGCGGAATGTTTTTTCCTTCTTCGCGCCCATCTCCGGCGGGCAGGTATTTCAGGATTTCATCCAGTAAATCGCCCGTGCCGCTACCGGAAACAGACGACACGGCAAACGGCACGCCCAAACCCAACGCATGAAATTCATGGATATCGAACAGTTGTTCGTTATTATCGACCTTGTTTGCCACCACAATCACTTTTTTGTTGCTCCGGCGAAGGATGCCGGCTATCAGCTGGCACTGGTCGGTGATGCCGGTAGTCGTGTCCACCATGAAAAGGATGACGTCTGCCTCGTCTATAGCCAGCAACACCTGTTTGCGGATTTCTTCTTCAAACACATCATCGGTATTCATTGCATACCCGCCGGTATCGATGACCGAAAACTCGCGGCCGCTCCATTCGCAACGCCCGTAATGGCGGTCGCGGGTAACGCCTGCTACCTCATCGACTATAGCCTGCCGCATGCCTACCAGTCGATTGAAAAGCGTTGATTTCCCTACATTCGGACGTCCTACAATTGCAATCATGAGAGTTATGAGTTATGAGTTATGAGTTATGAATTATGAGTTATAAAGCCGGGGTATAGACCTTGAATCTTTAAATCTTTAAATCTTCAAATCTTTAAATTTCTACCGGCCTTGTGAGGTAGGCGGCATAGTCTTTTTTCTGGGGATGATAATTATCGTCATGCAGCAGGGGCGATGAAATAATGTAGTCGGCTGTAGCGCGGTTGCA
>JAIROQ010000041.1 GCA_031257455.1 Prevotellaceae bacterium
ATTCAAACCTCAAAATTCAAAATTAAAAGGCGTCAGCTTAAATCTTTAAATCTTTAAATTTTTAAATCTTTAAATTGGCGCAAGCCAACTCATACCTCATAACTTTTTTCGTATCTTTGCGCCCCAAAAACCTTTTTATGTTTACTTTTTTTGACGTACACACTATTTTTTTTACTGTCGGCAGGCAACAGGTGAGTTATCTGGAAGTCGTTTGCACGCTCGCCGGTCTGGTTTGCATTTTTTTGGCCATGCGTGCCAAAACAGCTAATTTCTGGGTGGGTTATTTGTACAACCTGCTCCTGTTTCCGCTGTTTTTGCAAAAGGGATTATATTCGAGTATGCTGTTGCAGCCGATATCGTTTGCCATAAATATGTTCGGGCATTACCGCTGGACGCACCCGCGCGCCAATGAAGCCAACAACCGCCATGAATTGAAAATTACCCTGCTGGACAATCGCCGCCGGTGGCAGGTATTGCTTGCGGTGGCGGTATTGACCGTTGGGCTTGGCGCTGCCGTTTCCCGGTTGCATCGGTGGTTTCCGGCTGTGCGACAGGCGGAGCAACCGTTTTTGGATGCGTTCATTTTAGTGGTTATCCTCACGGCGCAATGGCTGTCGGCGCAGAAAAAGCTGGATTGCTGGGCGGCATGGATGACCGTGAATATCACCAATGCTGTTCGCTATCCTTTCGGCGGGTTGCTGTTCCTCGCGCTGGAGAGTTTTGCGAAAATCGGCATGGCGTCATTCGGATTCCTGCACTGGCTCAAAAAATACCGTAAAGAACAAATAGACGCCCCTGAAAATATCGGATAATTTACCGGGTGCGCCCGTAAAAATATCGGATAATTTACCGGATACAGGGAAAATATCAAAAAATAGTTGTATTTTTGTAGCGAAAAAAGTAAAAATGCAACGGGATTTATTTAATACGCTAAAAGCATATCTTCCTTCAAAAGATTTTATCATACTCACCGGCGCTCGGCAAACCGGAAAGTCCACCTTATTGCGCCAATTGGAAAGTCATTGCAAAACGACCGGTACACCTTCCGTTTTCCTGAATTTGGAAAATAAAAACCTGTTAAAAATGCTCAATGAAAGTCCGCTGAATACGTTAAAATTATTGCCGGAAACAACGCAGCGCATAGTGGTGCTCATTGACGAAATCCAATACTTGGACGACCCTTCCAACTTTTTAAAATTGTTGTATGACGAATACAGTGCGACTATAAAAATAATCGCATCCGGCAGCAGCGCATTTTACATGGACGAAAAATTTAATGATTCTCTGGCGGGACGAAAACGTATTTTCCGGTTATTGACCTGTTCGTTTTCCGAATACCTGCGGCTACGCGGGAAAGAAGACCTTTTGCAGGAAGTGGTGCGTATCCAGACGCAGCCCCAGGCAAAAACGCAGCAAGGGGAATTATTGCATCATGAATGGCTGCAATATATGCTGTACGGTGGTTACCCTGCGGTAATAACCGAACCGGACGTTAGTGAAAAAATCGCCTATTTGATAGAACTCTGCGACTCATTTATAAAACGCGATGTACTGGAAGCAGGCGAGCAGAACGAAATAACTTTTTATATGTTATTCCGCCTGCTGGCTCACCAGTCGGGGCAGTTGGTAAATGTCAACGAACTGGCGGCAACCCTAAAAATTACGAATGAAACGGTCGTAAATTATTTGTATATTTTGCAAAAATATTTCCATATCACATTGGTAAAACCGTTTTTCAAAAACCTGCGCAAGGAATTGACCAAAATGCCGAAAGTGTACTTGATGGATATGGGATTGCGAAATTGCCTGCTGCATACTTTTCAATTGCCGGAAGAGCGCATGGATAAGGGCGAATGGTGGGAAAATATGTATTTCCGGTTATTAGCGGAGAAATATAATCCTGACGATATTTTGTTTTGGCGCACCACCGCCGGCAATGAAGTGGATTTCATCCTGCATTCATTGACGCAGCCGCGTGCCGTAGAAGTTAAATATGACCGGGAAACTATTCGTGAAAGTAAATATAAAACTTTTCGCACAACGTATCCCGATATTCCGCTTGACTTCGCATGGATGCAGCCGTTTGACGAAGATTTTTTCCGGAAAATTCCCCCCGTGTAATGTATAATTCCCCTTTCTTTTGTACCTTTGCACATCAAGTAACGCTATATGGCAAAATATAAACAGCGAATGATGGCAGGTCGGGTGCGCAGTTCTTACGTGTCGGCGGTGATTAGTATTTCCCTTGTGTTGTTTTTACTGGGGTCGGCAGGGATATTGTTACTCAATGCGCATCGTTTGTCCATATTTTTTAAGGAAAACCTGAGCTTGTCGGTTATTCTGGACGAACATGCTACGGAAGCCGATGCTGCATGGGTGCGTAAACAGTTAGACGCTGCGCCGTTTGTCCGCCAAACAAAATATATTTCCAAAGAACAGGCCGCCGAAGAAATGAAACAATTGCTCGGCGCGGACTTCATGGCGGCATTTAATTATAATCCGCTACCGGTATCCATTGAGGCAAAACTCACGGCAGCCTACGCCGATGCGGACAGTGTCGCTTCTATTGAGAAGCAGTTGCAGGCTATTCCGCACATTCGCGAAGTGTCGTACCAGCGCTCGTTGATTGATTTGATAAATCAAAACATCAATAAAATCGGACTGGTAATGCTGGTATTTGTTACATTGCTGCTGTTTATTTCCATGGTGCTTATCAATAACACCATTCGCCTCAGCATTCATGCCAGGCGGTTTCTGATAAACACCATGAGTTTGGTCGGCGCAACGCGGGCGTTCATCCGGCGGCCGTTCCTGCTGCGGAGCTTGTTGCAAGGCGTTATCGCCGGCATTATCGCGGTGTTGTTAATCACCGGCATGGTGTATGTGCTGCAAAATGAATTCGGCGAACTGTTAGGTTTTATTGACGCCCGCGTGGTAGGCGCGCTGTTTGCGGCCATACTGTTGCTGGGCATGTTCATTAGTTGGGTGTCCACCTACTTTTCGGTAACGCGGTTCTTGCGCATCAATAATGACGACTTATACGCCACCTGAGGGCAAAGGAAAAATAATTTTTAATACTAAAAAATATGGCACAAAAAAATAGTACGGTTAAAAAAACGGTTGCTACCACCACCGACAAGGGGGCAAAACAAACGGCATGGTTTGCTATTGACCGGCAAAATTACAAATACATTGCCATCGGTTTTGGCGTAATTGTATTGGGATTTTTACTGATGCTGGGCGGCGGAAGCGATAATCCGGACGTCTTCGATGGCGCGAAATTATTCAGTTTTACGCGCATTACCTTAGCGCCGGTGGTCGTGATTGCCGGCTTTGCGATAGAAGTATATGCCATCATGCGCAAACCCAAAACACCGGAAAAATAAACGCGTATGGATTGGTGGGAAGCGCTTATACTTGGCCTGATACAAGGGCTTACGGAGTTCCTTCCGGTAAGCAGCAGCGGACATTTACAAATGGGCGAAGCCCTTT
Source organism: Prevotellaceae bacterium (assembly GCA_031257455.1). Taxonomy (GTDB): domain Bacteria; phylum Bacteroidota; class Bacteroidia; order Bacteroidales; family UBA932; genus JAIRKX01. The sequence continues at coordinate 3,493 of JAIROQ010000041.1, forward strand.
TCGGGTTACAGGGCGAAGAGAATTTAACGTTTGCCGTAGCGGTACATGCGGCTACCGTATGCAGCACGATACTTGTCCTCTGGAAAGAGATTGCCGGCTTGGGCAAAGGCCTGTTCCGTTTTCAATGGAATGACGAAACGCAGTATGTGGCAAAAATTATCCTGTCGATGCTGCCGGTGGCTATGGTAGGCGTGTTTTTCAAGGATTACATCGAATCGCTGTTCAGTTCGGGATTATTGGTGGTGGGCGTGTGCCTCCTGGTTACGGCTACATTGCTGGCATTCGCCTATTATGCCAAACCAAGGACGAAAGAGAAAATCTCTTTCCGGGATGCTTTCTTCATCGGCATGGCACAGGCATGCGCCGTGCTGCCGGGACTTTCGCGTTCTGGCGCAACCATTTCTACCGGGCTGCTGCTGGGCAATAAGAAAGAAACAGTCGCGCAATTTTCATTCCTCATGGTGTTGATACCCATTCTGGGCGAGGCATTGCTGGATTTGATGAAAGGCGGTTTTTCCGGCTCTGCCGCCCTGCCTGCTGGGGCATTACTGGTTGGCTTTGCCGCCGCTTTCATCGCCGGATGCGCTGCCTGCAAATGGATGATTGCGATAGTCAAGCGCGGCAAACTCATCTATTTTGCCGTTTATTGCGCCATAGCCGGCGTCACAGTGCTGGCATGGAGTTGAGGCAGGCGCTACGAGGGTAGAAAGCAGGATTT
>JAIROQ010000011.1 GCA_031257455.1 Prevotellaceae bacterium
AATATGATCAGAGGATACATAATCCTCAATTGAATAGGGAAGCATTAACTACTCGCGAGGGATAGATGATATATAACTCATATTTTTCTCTATTATAGATATAAAAATACTAATTTCCCTGTAATAGTACAATACCGCAGGCTATATCTTGAGGAAAAAATTGTTTTCACACAGCCTCGTAAGCGCGGGGGTACAATGCGTCCCCCTGCTTTTCGCGCGGCATACTGCCGGTGCATCGTGGAAAATCCGTGCGCCGCGCGAGTGCAGGGCGGGGCATCGTGCATCCCCGAGCTGCGTTCCGCTTCGCTGCACTTGCACGGGGTTATTCACGTTGCGCCCCTTCGGGGCTTTTTAGTTGAAAATTGAAAGTTGAAAGTTGAAAATGGCTTTTAGTTATGAGTTATGAGGTATGATGTATGAATTGCTGGCGCGTCAGCTTAAATCTTTAAATTTTTAAATCTTTAAATCTTTGAATTGGCGTCAGCCCAATTAGTCACATTAGCACATTGGCACATTAGCACATTAATTTGTACCTTTACACCGTAAAAAATTATATATGGCAACAGTGGAAAAGACAACTGTAGAAACGCCGCTGATGAAGCAGTATGCGGCGATTAAGGCGAAATATCCCGATGCGATTTTGCTGTTCCGCATGGGCGATTTTTATGAAACCTTCGGGGAAGACGCCATCCGCGCCAGCGAAATACTGGGCGTTACCTTAACGCGGCGTGCCAATGGCGCTGCGGCGTCCGTAGAGTTGGCCGGATTTCCGCATCATGCAATAGATACCTACCTGCCCAAACTGGTACGCGCCGGACAGCGTGTCGCTATTTGCGACCAGCTGGAAGACCCGAAACTGACGAAGAAGCTCGTGAAACGCGGCGTAACCGAATTAGTAACGCCCGGCGTGGCTTATAACGACTATGTGCTGGCGCATCGCGAAAATAATTTCCTGGCATGTGTCTATTTCGGCGGGCATCATGCCGGCGTGGCATTCCTCGACCTGTCCACCGGCGAATTTCACGTGGCGGAAGGCAGTGCGGAGTATATAGATAAACTCCTGTCGAACTATGCGCCGAAAGAAGTGCTGTACCAGAAAGGAGCGGAACAGCAATTTATGGAAACATTCGGCACAAAATATTATACCTATAAATTGGACGAATGGCTGTTTGTGGCCGACTCCGCGCGCGACAAGCTGTTGAAGCAATTTGAAACCACGTCCCTCAAAGGGTTCGGCATTGACGGTTTGCAGGCGGGAATAGTGGCGGCCGGCGCTATCCTGTTTTATCTGGAGCTTACGCAACACGACCGCCTCCGGCATATCACCGCCATTTCGCGCGTGGATGAAGACAATTATGTATGGCTGGATAAATTTACCGTGCGCAATCTGGAGTTATTTTCTTCGGCGAACGACAATGCCAAAACGCTGGTGGACGTAATCGATAAAACCGTTTCGCCGATGGGCGCACGGCTGCTGAAACGCTGGATAGCCATGCCGCTGAAAGAAGTACAGCTCATCAATGAGCGGCTGAATGTGGTGGATTATTTTTTGCAAAATACCGAAGCAAAAGAGATGCTGGCCTCCCGCGTGTATGAAACCGGCGACCTCGAACGCCTTATTTCCAAAACGGCTACCGGACGCATCACCCCGCGCGAAGTGATACAGTTGAAAAATGCGCTGGAAGCTATCGCCCCGGTTAAAGCCTACTGCCAATCGGCCGATGAACCGACATTGCAGAAAATCGGCGAACAGCTGAACCTCTGCGAAAGCATGCGCCGGCGTATTATCCATGACCTCTGCGCCGAGCCGGCAAACCAAATCGGCAAAGGGAATGTGATTAAAGACGGCGTCAGCACAGAACTGGACGAATTGCGCCGTATCTCGCGGCACGGCAAGGAATATTTGCTGGAAATACAGCAGCGCGAGGCGGAGCGCACCGGCATCACTTCGCTAAAAGTGAGTTTCAACAATGTCTTCGGCTATTACATCGAAGTGCGCAATACCCATAAGGATAAAGTGCCTGCTTCGTGGATTCGCAAGCAAACGCTCACCGAAGCGGAACGCTACATTACGGAAGAACTGAAACAATATGAAGAAAAAATTTTAGGCGCGGAAGAGAAAATCCTTACCATCGAGCAGCAGCTGTTCAATGAACTGGTGGTTGCGCTGGTTGATTACATTGCGCCGGTGCAGTTAGACGCGTCTCTTATTGCGCGGCTCGACTGTTTGCTTTCCTTTGCCACGGTGGCTTCCGCCAATCACTATTGCAAGCCGGAAGTAAATAATGAACATGGAATAATCATCCGTCAGGGACGGCATCCGGTCATTGAACGCATGTTGCCTGCGGGGGAAACGTATGTCGCCAACGATGTACGGCTGGACGAAAAAGAACAGCAAATCATCATTATCACCGGCCCCAATATGTCGGGAAAAAGCGCGCTCCTGCGGCAGACGGCGCTGATTGTGCTGCTGGCGCAAATCGGCAGTTTCGTGCCTGCCGATGCCGCAACCATTGGCGTGGTGGATAAAATTTTTACGCGCGTAGGAGCTTCCGACAATATCTCGCAGGGCGAATCCACATTCATGGTGGAGATGAACGAAGCGGCGAGTATCCTGCATAATCTGTCGGCGCGTTCGCTGATTTTGCTGGATGAAATCGGGCGCGGAACGAGTACTTATGACGGCATTTCTATTGCATGGGCGATGGTGGAATATATCCACGAGCATCCTTCGGCACGCGCGAAAACGCTTTTTGCCACGCACTACCACGAGTTGAACGAAATGGAAGAACTTTTCCCGCGTATAAAAAATTACAACGTATCGGTGAAAGAAGCCGGCAACCGTGTGATTTTCCTCCGCAAATTACAACCCGGCGGCGTGGAACACAGTTTTGGTATTCATGTCGCAAGGATGGCCGGCATGCCGCAGCAGGTGGTGCAACGCGCCGATGAACTGCTCAAGCGGCTGGAAAAAGACCGGAGAACGGGACACGGGACGCAGGACGCGGAACACAGGACGCGGAGCGCAGAGGAAGGATTACAATTATCGTTTTTCCAGCTTGACGACCCCGTATTGATGCAAATCCGGGACGAACTGAAAAATATTGACATCAATGCGCTCTCGCCATTGGACGCCTTTGACAAGTTAAGAGAAATAAAGAAAGTCGTAAGTTGTAAGTCATGAGTTGTAAGTTGTAAGTCGCGGCAAGCGTAGTGGCGTTAGCTAAATCTGTAAATCCGTAAATCCGTAAATCCAAATGATAATTACTCCCATTATTCGTTCATTGATGAAGTCGCGTTTCCGCCAGGCGGACGATTGCCGGCGGCATCCGCAGCGTTACCAGCAAGCCATATTCAAGTCATTGATGAAAGCCGGCAGCGAAACATATTTCGGCCAACGTTACCGTTTTTCCGAAATAGCGACTGTTAACGATTTCCAACAGAATGTCCCATTACACGAGTACGACCGGTTGAAACCGTTTATCGACCGGATGCGACAAGGCGAACAACGGATACTCTGGAACACGCCGGTACATTGGTTTGCCAAATCAAGCGGCACTACTGCCGATAAAAGCAAATTCATCCCGGTAAGCAAGGAAGCATTGCACCACTGCCACTATCAAGGTGCGCGTGATGTGCTGATGTTTTATTTAAATAACTATCCCGGCTCCCGCCTGTTCAATGGAAAGGCGCTGACGCTGGGCGGCAGCCACCGCCCCGAAACCAATGGCAATACGCGCAGCGGCGACTTGTCGGCAGTGCTTATTCAAAATTCGCCGTGCTATGCGGAATGGGTACGCACGCCATCCCGGAAAACGGCGCTCTTGCCCGACTTTGAAACAAAAGTGCAGCGCATCGCCGAAAAAGCCATTACGCAAAACGTTACTAATTTTGCCGGCGTACCGTCATGGAATCTGGTATTGATGAAACGGATTTTAGAAATCTCCGGGAAGAAAAACCTGCTGGAAGTATGGCCAAACTTGGAGTTATTCATGCACGGCGGCATCAGCTTTGAGCCTTACCGCGAACAGTACCGCCGGCTCATCCCCTCCGGCCGGATGCACTACATGGAAACCTACAATGCATCGGAAGGCTTCTTCGCCTTGCAGGACGACCCGGACGATGCAGGGATGTTATTGCTGAACAATGTCGGCATTTTTTACGAATTTATCCCGATGACCAAACTGGCCGGTGCGCTCGCCGGCGCATTCACGGCATTTGACACGATTGAAACGGTGCAAACAGACGTCAATTATGCAATGGTCATCACCACTAACGGCGGCTTGTGGCGTTACCTGATTGGCGACACGGTACAGTTCACTTCCACTTATCCGCACAAGATAAAAATCACCGGCCGCACACGGCATTTTATAAATGTATTCGGCGAAGAATTGATAGTCGATAATGCTATTGCCGCCCTGAAAGCCGCCTGCAAAGCCACCGGCGCACAGGTGGCGCATTACACGGTGGCGCCGGTTTTCATGGATGCTACCGCCAAGGGCGCGCACGAATGGCTCATCGAATTTGATACGCCGCCCGCCGACACGGAGCAATTCGCCGACCGGTTAGACGCCGAACTTTGCCAAGTCAATTCCGACTACGAAGCCAAACGGGCGAAAAATACCACACTCCGCCGCCTTACATTAACCGTCCTCCCGTCCGGCACATTTTACGAATGGATGCGCCGACGCGGAAAACTCGGCGGGCAAAATAAAATCCCCCCCCTCTACAATACCCGCGAATACGTGGATGCATTGAAAACCCTGTAAGGATTTATGGAATGTGTGGCGTAAATTGGCAAATCCAATCAGTAATTGAATTTATATCGCCGCTGGAGAAAAATTCATGGCGGGCTTTGTCGCCGGAAACATTGAGAAGGCGGTCTTGCGATAGCAGAAACTTTACGCGCTGCGCCACTGCCGGCGCGGAATCTAAAATAGTTACGCGGTTGCCGGTAATTTTCCGTATGGCGGGAATTAGGAATGGGTAATGCGTACATCCCAACACCAAGTGGTCTATGTTCGCCTGCAGCATCGGGCGGATATATTTTTCCAAAAGCGTTTGCGCTTCTTCGCCGCCGGTATGGCCGCTTTCCACCAGTTCCACGAGGCCGTCTCCGGGCTGTTCGATGATTTGCACATGCCCGGCAAAGCGTTCCAATGTTTCGTGGTAGAGCCGTCCTTTGAATGTGCCTTGCGTAGCCAGTACGCCCACTACGCCGGTTACAGAATGCAACGCTGCCGGTTTCACAGCCGGTTCCATGCCGACAAAGGGAAGAGGATAGGCAGCGCGCAAATGGTCGATAGCGGCGGCAGTAGCGGTATTGCAAGCCACCACTATTAATTTGCATTGATGCTGCCCTGTCAGAAAATCCATGATACGGTCGCTGCGTTCGATGATTTCGCCGGAAGACTTTTGCCCATAAGGACAGTATGCGCTGTCGGCATAATAAACGGTATGTTCGCAGGGCAACAGTTTCACCACTTCACGCCACACCGACAACCCTCCGACACCGGAGTCAAATAACCCTATGGGCGCTTCGGAAAACAAGGGAATGGAGCATTAGGAATTAGGAATTAAAAATTAGGAATTAGGATGCTGCCGCTATTCTTAAATCCTAATTCCTAATTCTTAATTTATCTGGCTGCTGCTGCCGGGGCTACTTTATCTGCCGGAATTTTTAACTCGGCTTTTATTAACGGCAGCACGTCCTCGCTATGGTCGGTATTGAAGTAAGGCAATGCACCTACGCTGATGTCGAAAATATAAGTAAAGCCATTGTCCTTACCTACCTTGATAATAGCAGCATTGGCTTTTTCGATGACCGGGCGCAGTAAGGTTTGTTGCATTCTGGAAAAATCTTCTTGTGCCGTGCGTTGAAATTCTTCAATGCGCTGGCTCATTTCCTGTATTTCTTTTTGCTTTGCTTCCAGGATGGCTGCGCTCCATGTCGCCTGTTTGGTTTGATAGACGTTCAATTTATTGTTCAACTCTACCCGCAGGGTTTCGATTTGTTCTTGCAAATCTTCACCGTAGGCTTCCAGTTTTGCCTGCGCAGAGTCGCGTTCAGGCATCAGGACGATAAGTTCCGATACGTTCAGGTGGCCGAATTTATAAGCATGTTGGGCGGTTGCAGGCCACATTATACCGACTGCCAAGACAAGGATTACGATTACTTTTTTCATAAAAACAGTTATAATTATAGATAATGTCTGCAAAGATACTTATTTTTTTATAATTTCATTTAAAGTTTAAAGTTTACGTTCTCCTTAATGTTGAATTGTTGAGTTGTTGAACTGTTGAATTGTTGAACTGTTGAACTGTTGAATTGTTGACAAGCTGACGCGCCAGTCAATCTTTAAATCTTTGAATTTTTAAATCTTTAAATCCTTCCGGCGACAGCCCAATTAGTCACATTAGCACATTAGCATATTGGCACATTAATTAGCCCCGCCCTGCACCTCGCGCGGCGCACGGGTTTTCCACGATGCACCGGCACTGCGCCGCGCGAGAGGCAGGAAGATGCCTTGTATCCCCGTGCTGACGTTGTAAGTCGTAAGTTATGCGAATCAGCAGTTGAAAATGAATGATGATTTACGCTACGCCTTTGTCCGTAGGACAAACATAGCAATAGAAAAATACATCCATCACACCGGCTTGTCCGTAGGACATGCATCCCCTACGGGGAAAAAGACATTTGGGAGGCTTTGTTCTATTGATATTGTTGCCCTACGGGCAATGACAATTTCCGGTTTATTTATCTTATTTTTCTACTGCTGATTCGCATATTTTAGTTGCATTTATTATTTGGACTTACCAAGTATTTAAATGAAAAAAGCCGGCAAAATGGTAGCCGGCTTCCCTCTTGCTGTATATGCTTTGCCGTTATTTATTATTTTTACGGGCTTGGTAGCGTTCTTTCAGGCAAAGGCAACTGAAAGTTAAAAGTTGCCCATTTCCAAGTATCAGTAACATCACTACCCATGTAGATGTTTTATCTCCAAAAACAAAAATAGTAATGCCCGCAAATAAGCAAAGCACTCCACATATCAGATAACTCCAAAAATTTAATATGCTTGATAGGGTTATTTTCATTTCTTCAGATATTTATTTAGCACCAAGCAGTGGGAACATTGCTACATTCAAAAAGATAATTATAAAGTGAAGTAAAAGCCGCATAAAATATTCGTTTCTGCTTTTTCAATCACAAAGGTAAAAAAAATTTATTGCATGCAAAATTTTATTGCATGAGAGGGTGCATTTCAAATTGTCGCATCATCCCAAAATGTCCATTAGCCTGATTGTTGGAATTACAGTTGGATAATATGAAACCTCTACGAGGTTTTGAAACAGGATGGATGCATTTTTCTATTGATATGTTTTTCCTTCGGGAAAAAAGGGTGTATTCCAAGATGTCGTTTTTTCGGATGACGACAACCGACTTTTCAAGTCGGTTTTTCATAACCGTAGACAAGCGATAGCGCAGTCTGCGGAAACATCGATGACTATCATCTGCCTGAAACTTTAATTCGACGTAGTCAAAGGCAGAACACCAGACTCTGTAGGGTGTACGACAAAATTCCCTTTTTATAGATAGAATGTGTATAGGGATGAAATGAAAAATTAATAACATATAATAGATTACACAGATTAAAAAATCTGTGTAATCTGTGGACACCTGTTTGTATAAATTGAATGGATTATACTACTCCCAAATTATGTACAATCGCGCAATTATGAATCTCCTACGGAGATTTTGTAGGCGTTGTTTACATTGTTTCTATTGATATGGATGCCCTAACGGGCAATGTATGCATAGAATAGAACGTTCCGGACATTCATCTGACGAATGCTTTTCCCAATGGGAAAGCATATCAATAGAAAAATGCATACATCCTGTTCCAAAACCTCGTAGAGGTTTCACATTATCCACCTGTAATTTCCGCAATCGGTCTAATGGACATTTTGGGATAAAAAGGGAATTTTGTCGTACACTCGACTCTGTACGCCTCTTGAAATATAGAACATTTTTGCAGATATTACCCTGTTTACATTTGTTTACAAATGTAAACAGGAGTATATTTTGCAAAGTAAATTATCTGTCGGGAATGAATCCATTTATTTTTACTTTGCAGTCCTGATGTGTTGGATGTAATTTAGTTTAGTTTAATGTTAGCCCTCAATCTGCGCAAATCGTGATAATCTGTGTCATCTGCGTGCTAAACTTCTATCTTGTCCGGTTAGGGATGCGCAATTCATCTAATTTCGTTTACATTCCGAATCTGGAAGAATCAAATTCTTTGTAAGATTTATTGTATTCACCGAACTTAAAAGTAAAAGATAAAGAAACAGTTCTCGAATCGGGAATAATATTCATTCGCAGGTGTTGCCGGTTGTATTTCATTATCATATCGGGCGACCAGGTATTAAACAAATCCGTTGTTTTCAGTCTTAATTCGGCCATATCGTGGAAAAAAGTCCATTTCAGTCCGGCGCTCAAATTCCATAGAGCGGTCAGTTCAGCCGGACCCTGTATGTTCCTCGAAATATAAGCGCCATTAATTTCCATTTTGATATTTGGTTTTGACGAGAT
>JAIROQ010000052.1 GCA_031257455.1 Prevotellaceae bacterium
TGTGCTGTGCTGTGCTGTGCTGTGCTGTGCTGTGCTGTGCTGTGCTGTGCTGTGCTGTGCTGTGCGCTGACAACAGCTCAAAGCTACGGATAATTCCGTTACGAAGCAGGGGCTTTGGCGATATGTTTTCAAGAAGTTTTGCACAATGCGGTTTTTATTAAAAAACGCTGCAAAAGTACCGCCCCCTTGTTACAAAAGAATGACCGGATTATTACAAAACAGTTACAGTGGCCAAATGTTGGTAGAAACTTAAAACCCGAAGTCGGTTACATTTTTTTCTTCCTGCTGTTCCCGTTGGGGCAATTGCGCTATCTGGTGTTCGGCGTTTCCCTGTACGAAAATAGCTTTGTCGGGACGTCCCGGACAAATATATTCGCAACCGCCGCAACCAATACATAAGTTGGTATCTACTTCCGGCAGCAGCAATCCATCGCGGTACGGCGCCATGTGTACGGCTTTGGTGGGGCAGTGTTCGTCACATGCGCCGCAATCCGTTCCGTCAATAACCACAATGCAATTGCCGGCTTTGAATGTGGCTTTGCCGATTTGGGTGGTCTTTTTCTGTTCTACCGTCAAGGGACGCAATGCGCCGTTGGGGCAGATAGACGAACAGTCCGTACATTCATAGTTGCAATAGGAATTATTGTAGTCCATGACCGGCATCATCACGCCGTCCAAACCGTATTCGCCCAATGCCGGACGCAATGCCTGCGAAGGGCATTTGGCAATGCATGCATGGCAGGCTGTACAATGTTGTTTCAGGTGCTCCAGACTTTGCGCGCCCGGCGGCGCAATGGCTTTCGGGTTATTGGCGGGCAAGGACAGTTTCGGGGTTACCAGTTTGGCTATCGCCGCTATTCCCAACAACCCGGCTGAGGTAATGAATACCCTGCGTTTAGAGGGGTCGGGCGTTGCCGGCCGTTCTTTCCATGCATAGGCAAAGCGGAAGCCAATGGCATTAAATTTACAAACAGTCGTGCAATTGTAGCATTGCACGCAACGCGAAATATCCACCCGTTCCTCTTTCGCGTGCACGCATTGCGCCTTGCAGGAAATTTCACACATACGGCAATGGGTACACCGGTCTTTATCAATTCTGATACGGAAGAGGGAATACTTGGAAAGCAAGCCCAGCAACGAACCTACGGGACAAATGGTATTACAGTACAGACGTCCGCGCCAGGCGCTCATTACGGTAACCAGCACAAAAAACGCCGCCCCGCCAATAATACTGCCATAAGTAAACGTTTTGTAACTTACGCGGTAGAAGGTCGTGGAAAACAGGGTCGCTCCCCAGTTGTTAATACCGGTTACCGAAGGGCGGAATACGTTTTCCGCTACGCGCCCGTAGTTGCTGTAGGGGTCTAACCACAACAGCAGGGTCGCGCTGCCTAAAATCATCAATACTGCGGTAGCCGTCATAATGCCGTAACGCAGCCAGCGGTGCGGCTTTGCATATTGGTAACGGCGGGCTTTCCTGCTTTTGAAAAGGTTGGCAACAGTCGTAACCACATCCTGGAAAATGCCGGCAGGACAGAGTACGGAACAATAAACGCGCCCGAACAGGAGGGTCAGCGATACGATAAACAGCAATATGCCCAATGTGCCGGCAGCAGCCCCCAGCAAGGCGGGCGTGAATTGCCACCGCAGCAGTCCCTGCAAAAAAGCCGTAGTTTCCCCGCTAATATCTACAAAGACCAGCGTGATGAACGTTAAAATCAGCAACGCAATAATAACACGTAAATGACGAAGTATTTTATACATAATTTCGGATTTTTTTCACCCATTTACATAAGCTATCCTTACGTCCCTTAAAATAGTTAGTAACGTTGTTGATAACTTTTGTAATCTGTGTTGTTATAATCGGATACGCTCTATCTTCAGGGTATCGAGCTTGGTTGTTCCCACGTTCATTTCTTCGCCCAGTTTGATATGGCTGGCATCATTAATGCTCATGGTTTTGTATTGATTGAAAAAGTTCACGGAAGCCGTATCCACCGCTACCGGGTCAATCGCGATAAATATCGCTTTGGGCGTTTGCACGTCATTCAGGCTGGTGCCCTGCGGCCCGTTTTGCGTCATAATCCGGTAGGCGTCCACAATATGTAATGCCGGTTTTTTATACGTGGAAAAATCGGCAATACATTGCTGCAAATCGTTGGAATGCCAGAAGCGGCGGTCCCACACTACGCCCATATTATTTTTCATGGCAATGGTCATCTTTGCGCCGCCATGATTTTTCAGTACCGGCACATTTATCCATACATCATAATCCAAAATGGCTTCATGCACTTTGGCTTTTTTCAGGCGTTTTCCCTGCGGGATGGATACTTCCCGGTAATACTTTTCTTCGTGTGCAAACAGCATTTTTCCACCGGCGGCTTTCACGGCGTCTTCAATGCCGCTGGTTTTGTAGCATTGTTTCCAGTCATCGCAGGTATGGTCGAAAACGGCCACTTCCGAAGCGCCCGCCGCCAGACAGTCTTTCACAATCGCCGCCACCAGTTCGGGATTGGTGTCTGCCGCCAGTTCGGGTTTGCGATCCCAGCCTATATTCGGCTTGACAACTACCCGTTGTCCTTTCTTCACGAATTTTCCGATACCGCCCATCGCGGCAATGGCTTTTCCGTAAAGTTGCACAGGCTCGCCGCCCATGACGGCTACTAAATCATTGGCCGTAGCAGAAGCCTTTGCCGGCTTGGCCAATAAATTTTCCGGTTGGAGTTGCATCATCCCGGCCGCGCCGCCCAATGCAAGCGTCTTTAGAAAATTTCTACGTTCCATAATGAATAATTTAAAAGGTTTTGAAAGTTCAAAAGTACAAATAATTATTGAAATACAAAAAAATATTTGTGGCAGGGGTGCATTTCAAATGGTCGCTTTTTTTGACATAATTCACAAAATTTGCAGAATTAACGGCTCCATGATTTTGTACAATCGCGCAATTATGCATCTCCTACGGAGATTTATCGGCGTTTTTTTGCATTGATTCTATTGATATGGATGCCCTGACGGGCAATGTACGCACATAGCATATTCCAAGCATTTTTCCCACAAACGTTTTTCCCGTCAGGGAAAACAGTTCAATAGAAAAAGGCATCCGTCCTGTTCCAAAACCTCGTAGCGATTTCCTGTTATCCGGATGCGACAATTTGAAATGCACCCTCTATATCGGGCGATATAGAGGCGCTATACAAATTTTTCTTACCTTTGCACCTCGTGTAAAACAATTAACAGACCATTTGAATTTTATGACTGCAGAACAATTTTTGAACAAAGAAATAGCCGAAGTGATTAGTACCCTGTATGCGCAACCCGCGCCGGATGCGGCATTGCAATTGCAGGCTACCCGCAGGGAATTTGAAGGCGACTTCACGGCAATGATGTATCCATTGTTAAAAATCAGTAAAAAATCGCCGGAGCAAACGGGCGAAGAAGTCGGTAACCGGTTGCTGCAACAATGTCCTGAAGTCGCTTCTTTCAATGTGGTGAAGGGTTTTTTGAATATTAAATTATCGGCTGATTTTTGGCATAAACAGTTTGCCGCTATCGCCGGCTCGGAACGCTACGGGATGCACCCGTCTTCGGGAAAGACAGTCGTTATAGAATACTCGTCTCCCAATACAAATAAGCCATTACACTTGGGACATATCCGCAATAATTTATTGGGATGGTCGGTAGCGCAGCTTCTGGAAGCCAATGGACACAGGGTAATCAAAGTAAATCTGGTAAACGATCGGGGTATTCATATTTGCAAGTCCATGCTGGCATGGCAAAAATGGGGCAAAGGCGAAACGCCGGAATCGTCCGGGAAGAAAGGCGACCACCTGGTCGGGGAATATTACGTGTTATTCGACAAGGAATATAAAAAGCAACAGGCAGCGCTGAAAATGCAAGGCAAAAGTGATGCGGACGCCGCCAAACAGGCGCCGGCAATAGGCGAAGCGCAGGAAATGCTGCGCCGGTGGGAACAGGGCGATGAAGAAACGGTAAACTTGTGGCGTACGATGAACACGTGGGTGTATGCGGGTTTTGATGAAACCTATCAAAAACTCGGCGTACATTTTGACAGGATTTATTACGAATCCGGCACGTACTTATTAGGCAAAAAAATGATTGCCGAAGGTTTGCAAAAAGGCGTGTTTATGCGGCGTCCGGACGGTTCGGTGTGGATAGATTTAACGGCTGACGGTTTAGACCAGAAATTAGTATTGCGCTCCGATGGCACGTCAGTTTATATGACGCAAGACCTTGGGACGGCGCAGCAGCGCTACGAAGAATATCATTTTGACGAACACATATACGTGGTGGGCAATGAACAGAATTATCATTTTCAAGCGTTAAAATTAGTACTGGGTAAATTAGGTTATCCATGGGCTGCGGCGATTTATCACTTGTCGTACGGCATGGTGGAATTACCCGAAGGCAAAATGAAATCACGCGAAGGCACGGTAGTGGACGCAGACGATTTGATAGATGAAATGATTGCCACCGCCCGTGAAACTTCCACCGCATTGGGTAAACTTGATGAAATACCGGCAGACGAACAACAACGCCTCTTTGAAATGGTCGGGCTGGGAGCGCTGAAATATTTTATCCTGAAAGTAGATCCGAAAAAGACGATGCTCTTTGACCCCAAAGAATCTATTGATTTCAACGGCCACACGGGGCCATTTATCCAATACACCCATGCCCGCATAAAATCAGTATTGCGCAAGGCGGCGGAACAGGCATTGCAGCCTGCATTGACCGATGCCGCATGGATGGAAAAAGAAATTTCGCTTATAAAATTATTGCATGCCTTTCCTGCAAAAATCCGCGAAGCGGGCGATGAACATTCACCGGCATTGATTGCCAATTATGCTTACGAGCTGGCGAAAGAATTTAACCAATACTACCATGACGTTTCCATACTGAAAGAACCGGACGCCGCGCTGAAAAAACAACGCTTGCTGCTCCTGCAACAGGTAGCCGCCGTATTAAAGACGGCCATGAATATCTTAGGCATCGCACTGCCGGAAAGAATGTAGTTTTGAATTGCCCGTCAACTCCTCTTTCCACCAAAATAAATTGTATATTTGCAACCAGATTTTTAGAAAATATGAGCGATACGTTGGTAATTATTCCCATGTACAATGAATGTGAAAATGCGGAAAGAATTTTGCGGAAGGTTTTTTCTTTCGGTCGTTTTCATGTTTTAGTCATTGACGACCATTCTCCCGATGGCACGGCTGCTATCGTTAAGCGTCTGCAAAAGGAATTTCCGGAACAGTTGCATTTAATAGAACGCGCCGGCAAATTGGGCTTGGGCACTGCTTATATCACGGGATTTCATTGGGCGCTGGCGCATGAATATGAATATGTCATCGAGATGGACGCCGATTTTTCGCATAACCCGGACGACCTGCCGCGCCTGTATGAGGCCTGTGCCAATGGCGCGGATGTAGTTATCGGGTCGCGTTATTCCAATGGCGTGAGCGTGGTAAACTGGCCGCTCGGCCGCGTATTGATGTCCTACTTCGCTTCCAAATACGTGCGGCTGATTACCGGCATGCACGTGCATGATACGACTGCCGGCTTTGTATGTTACCGCCGCCGCGTATTGCAACATATTCCATTAGACCGCATCCGCATGAAAGGCTACGGCTTCCAAATCGAAATGAAATACTTCGCTTATAAATCAGGATTTACGATAAAGGAAGCGCCTATTATTTTTATCGACCGCAAAGAGGGCGCGTCCAAAATGAGCGGCGGCATCTTTAATGAAGCCTGCATGGGCGTGCTGAAATTACGGTTCCGGCGGGTCAAGAAGTGGAAGCGCCTTTGTCCGTAGGACAAAATAGCAAGATTTAAAGATTTAAAGATTTAAAGAAATGGCAAAACAACCCTGCGGGACGTTTCCCCCACGTGGGGGAAAGGCAAAACAGGTGGCGGGGACGTTTCCAAAACGTTATTGCTGCTTCGCATAACTCATAATTCATAACTCATAACTCATAACTCCAAAAAGTATGTCTTTCTTTATACGCAATGCCACGATAATTAACGAGGGGCTGGGTGTTCAAGGCAGCCTTTTTATCAGCGGCGGCATTATTCAACGTATTTACCTGTCGCCGGAATTGCCCGAAATCCCTGCCGGCAGTACGGTGATTGACGCTACCGGGCAATGGCTGTTGCCCGGCGTGATTGATACGCATGTGCATTTCCGCGAACCCGGCGCAACGCATAAAGCCTGTATCGCATCGGAAACGCGTGCAGCGGCGGCCGGCGGCGTTACTTCGTTTATCGACATGCCCAACAATACGCCCGCTACGGCCACGCTGGACTTGCTGGAAGAAAAATGCCGCCGCGCCGCCGCCGTATCATTGTTGAATTATTCGTTTTACTTGGGCGCAACCAACGATAACCTTGCGGAGATAAAACATATCAATCCGGCGGAAGTAGGCGGCGTGAAACTGTTTTTAGGCTCCTCCACCGGAAATATGTTGGTGGATGATGAAAAAACCATAGCGGCTATTTTTGCCGAATCGCCGGTATTGACGGCGGTGCATTGCGAAGACGACCGGCTTATCCGGCGCAACCTGACTGCCCTTGTGGCACGCTACGGCGAGGCATTGCCGGCCGGAATGCATCCGCATATCCGTACGGCAGCGGCTTGCCTGCGCAGCGCCGAACGCGTGATGACTTTGGCATTGAAATACCGGGCGGCGGTGCATGTATTGCACGTTACTACTGCCCAAGAGTGCGCATTGTTCTCGCCGGGCGCCGCCATTACTGCCGAAGCCTGTATACCGCACTTGTGGTTTGACGACAGCGCTTATGCACAGGGGCAGCATTTTGTAAAATGCAATCCGGCCGTCAAAACCGCTGCCGACCGCGAAGCCTTGCGCCATGCGGTAACCAACGGTGGTATCACCACCATCGCCACCGACCATGCACCACACACGCGCAGCGAAAAACAACAACCCTATTTGCAGGCGCCGGCGGGTATGCCTTCGGTGCAATATGCGCTGCCGCTGATGCTGGAACTGTGCCGCGAAAAAATCTTTACGCCCGGAATGGTAGTGGAACGTATGTGCCATGCTCCGGCAAAGTTGTTCAAGATAGTCCGGCGGGGCTTTATCCGCGAAGGCTATTATGCCGATTTGGCATTAGTGCATCCTGACAGGGAATGGCGTATTACGGACGCTACCGTGCTGTCGAAATGCGGATGGACGCCTTATGCCGGAACAACCGTACATGCACAGGTTACCCATACCTTTGTTAATGGCGTGCCGGTGTTCGTAAACGGAAAAATAAACGACTCCGTCAGAGGCCAACGATTACTTTTTACCGCATGAAAAAATTTATAAAATCCTACGCCGCCATTGTTATTACGATGTCGCTCTTTGGCCTGTCATTCGTATGGTCGGAGCAGTTATTGACTTTCCGGCATTTCCCGCCGCAGAGTTTGACCTTGTTCCGGTTGTTTTTCTCCGCCCTGCTGTTACTCGTATTTCTGGTTGCCGTCAAACGTTTTCAACTGCCGAAGCGGCGCGACCTTAAATGGTTTTTCCTGCTGGCGCTGTTCGAACCGTTTATTTATTTCATCGGCGAAACCAACGGCCTGCGCATTACGCAATCGCCATCGCTGGGGTCTATTATCATTGCGACTATTCCGCTGTTTACCATGATTGCCTGTTTTATTTTTTACGGGGAACGTTCTACATGGATGAATATTGCCGGCATGTTGATGACCTTACCGGGCGTGGTGTTGGTGATGTTCAACAATGATTTGAGCTTGCAGGCGCCGCTGTCCGGGATTTTCCTGTTCTTTCTGGCGGCTATGGCTACGGCCGGTTATGCCGTGGTGGTACGGAAACTTTCGGCCTATTCGCCGTTTACTATCGTCACTTTTCAAGGATTTATAGGCACGCTTTATTTTCTTCCGCTGTCGCTGGGTTTTGAACGGCAGGCATTGGCAGCTGTCCGGTGGGACTTCGATACGCTTTATCCGCTGGCCATGCTGACGGTGTTTGTATCGGCGTTGGCATTTGTACTGTTTGTTTATTCCGTGAAACAAATCGGCGTGGCCTATTCCAATATGTTCACCGCATTCGTGCCGGTAGTGGCCACGCTCACGGCCGTACTGACCGGCCGCGAAACAATAGCCGGGCATCAGGTAGCCGGAATGGCGGTCGTTATTTTTGGCGTAATTCTCTCCCAGTGGACAGTAGGCAGACGCAGTTTTCAGTAGGCAGTTTTCAGTAGGCAGTTGGCAGTCGCAGTTGGCAGTAGGCAGTTGCAGTTGGCAGTCGCAGTTGGCAATTGACACTAATCATTATATCCATAGTGGCGTCAGCACTGCCTACTGCGACTGCCGACTGTTTACTGCCTACTGCCGACTGTTTACTGCCACTGCCGACTGTTTACTGCCACTGCCTACTGCGACTCTTTTAGCCGTTCGGCATTTTCGGCAACCTGCAACTGGTCGATGACTTCTTGAATGTCGCCGTCCAAGAAGACCGGCAAATTATACATCGTGTAATTAATGCGATGGTCGGTTACGCGGCTTTGCGGATAGTTATAGGTGCGTATTTTTGCTGAACGGTCGCCGGTAGAAACCATTGTTTTTCGTTTGTTGGAAATCTCGTTCAGGTATTTTTCATATTCCATATTATACAGGCGTGTGCGCAGTTCCGCCAATGCTTTGTCGAAGTTTTTCAGTTGCGATTTTTCGTCCTGGCACTGCACTACGATACCTGTCGGGATATGCGTCAAACGAATGGCGGAATAAGTGGTATTCACCGACTGCCCGCCGGGTCCTGAAGAACAGAAAGTATCTTTGCGGATATCGTTCATATTTAATTCAACATCGAACTCGTCTGCTTCCGGCAATACGGCTACCGAAGCGGCAGAGGTATGCACGCGTCCCTGCGTTTCGGTTTGCGGTACGCGCTGCACGCGGTGTACGCCGCTTTCGTATTTCAATACGCCATATACGCCGTTGCCTTTCACTTCGCAGATAATTTCTTTATAACCGCCCACCGTACCTTCGGAGCTGCTGTTTACCTCCATTTTCCAACCTTTCTTTTCCGCGAATTTTACATACATGCGGAATAACTCGCCGGCGAAAATGGATGCTTCATCGCCGCCGGCGCCGGCACGGATTTCAAGGATGGCATTCTTGCTGTCCTGCGGGTCGGCGGGAATGAGCAGGAGCTTTATCTTTTCTTCCATTTGCGGAATGGACGCTTCCAGTAAATCCACTTCTTCTTTTGCCATCTCGCGCAATTCCGCATCTTTCTCGGTAGCAAGAATAGTTTTCGCGCTTGTCCAGTCGGCCAATGCTTTTTTATACGTGGAAGTAATCGCTACAATCGGTTCCAGTTCGCGGTATTCCTTGTTCAGCGACACATAGCGTTTCATGTCGGACAATGCATCAGGCTCGCCCAATTGTGCGCCGATAGTTTCAAACTTCCGTGTTAAGCCTTCCAGTTTGGTCAGGATATTATTTTCATCCATATTTCAAATTTTGTGCAAAAGTACATAAAAAAGTTGAGTTGAAAGGAGGAATTAAGGATTTGCGATACTCGACTTCTCGATATTCGATATTCGATATCCGACTTTTCGATTCGCGACAAGCGCAGTGGCGCAAGCCCAATTAGTCACATTAGCACATTAGCACATTAAAAAATCCCTCAATCCTATTCGGCCATGACCAGTTCGCCGCCCAGGATGCGGAGGTTGATTTCGGAGAGTTTGGCCTGGTACATGGCATTGAATTTGCGGTCTACCGCTTCCAGGTAGTTTTTCTGGTATTCCCGGAACTCTATTCCGGAGAGGTTGCCCAGTTTGTAGCGCGACATGGCGGCATCCAATGTCTGGAAGGCTGTTTCGACCGCTTCGGTTTCAAAATTTATCATCAGCAGGTTTCGCTCATAGGTGTTGTACAGCAATGCCAGCTCGCTCATCACGCTGTTTTCGATTTGCCGATAATTCAGTTCGCTGCCTTTGACTTCCAGTTGGGCGTTCTTTATCCGGCGGTGGACGTCGAAACCGCTGAACAGCGTCCACGAGAGGGAAAAACCCCAGTTAAAACCGTTGGAACGGTTGTAGGTAATAGCCGCCGAAGGCGTGTCGGCAAAAGTATAATTATAACCCGTATTAAAATCGATGGTCGGGTATCGCGCCGCCCTTGCAATTTTCAAATCCAGTTCCGTCATGCGCTTGCCGAGGCGGGCGGTTATCAGGGAACTGTTGTAATCAAGGGTGCGCGCCGACAGTTGTTCCCTGTCCATTTTGGACAGCAGGGTGATGCTGTCGCTTACATAATCAAGCGTATTCAATGGTATATTCATTAACGTATTCAGCCGGATGTAGGCATTTTGCAATACTTCTTCCTGTGTAACGAGGGTCGAACTGTCGGCATTCAGGTCTATTTTCGCCTGCCGCAAATCCAGGCCCGAAGACGAACCGAGCGTGTACATTTCCATCGCCTGCTGGTAACGCTCCTGCGACAGCATCAGCGAATACTGCGCGGCGCTCAGGCGGTTTTTCAACACTATTATATTATAGTATTCGTAACACACTTGCGCAATCAGGTTTTCGAGCGATATTTTCACTTCCTGCCCGCTCACGCTCAACGCCTCTTTCTGGCGGTTATAGGTGGCAAACATCGACAGCCCGTCGAACAGACGCCAGTTGAGCGATACGCCGGCATTCAGGTTATTCGCCCTGGCGTCTATAGTTGTTTCTTCCGGACTGGACGCCAGTGTGCGCGTGCTGGTACTGTGTGTTTGGTTTTGCGTGCCGCTGGCCGTTACATTCGGCAAAAAAGGTTTGTAGGTAACATTATTTTCCGCAATGGCTTGCCGGTTGTGGGCAATTTTAACGGAATAATTACTTTCCACCGCCTGCCGGATACAGTCATACAGCAGCCATGGCTGCTGCCCCCGGAGCGGGAGAACGGAAAGAATGAGAAGAAAAAAACTCCCCAGTCGAAAGAAGCATGTAGAGATTGTTAATTTCGCCATCTTTTTATAAAAATTAGTAAGTTGAAATGCGGGGTATAACATAATTACACAGTGCAAATATACAAAAAAGTTTTCCTCTACCGGCGTTAAAAGCTGATGTGCTAATGTGACTAATTGATTTGGAGATTTGGAAATGTGGAAATGTGATTAATTGGGCTGGCGCCACTAACCACTAATCACTAATTATAATTTTGCATTGTAATTCAAAAAAGAGTTGTATCTTTGCAAACGAGTTCATTTCTCATTTGAGAAAAGGAAATCGAAAAACGCAAACCCTGAAGTTCTGCGTTTTTTGCTTTTTTACACCATATTGCTTAATCTCCTTCTGTACTTTTTCATTATCTTTTCACGCGCTTTATCTTTTCCTGCAAGATAGTATGCGGTCAGCAAATAATATTCGTTTTTCTTATGCATCGGCTCTAAAACAATGACATAAAATTCATCGTGGTCGTAAATGTACGTTCTTATTCCGTTGGGCTCTGCAACCGAAAACACAAACATATTGTTCTTTTTGTTTTCTTAAATATGATGCTTAATCCAGTGTAAGCGCACGGAACGAGCCATATCAAACGCTCGTCTGTTTGTTGTCTTATCAGTAATCACAGTTGTAAGGTGTGTAAAAAGCCGTTCCATTGAATCCTGTCCTTCGGCAGGCGTTGGGTTTATCTGTTTTGTTTGAAATTTAAAATTCGGATTGTTTGTAATATCACGGTCAAACACTCTCTGCAAAGATTGTTTGCGCTGAAATTCATTCATCGAAACAATATCCAATAACTGATTATATCTTTTGAGCACATTTAGCGGCATCTTATTTCAATTCAATAAAAAATAGGTTTAACTTGTTATTATAATTGGTTCTTCCTAAATCAGGCATTTCGGAGCGTCTTTTTATTTTCTCAATAATTTGCATTTTCGCAATGTTTTTATGTGCATCGTCATTAATATTATAAGAAATTGCGCCCATTAAAAAATCAGCCAACTGCATCAATAAAGCTTCGTGAGAACGAATATTTTGGACATTGCGGAAAACCCCCAATTTAGTATTTAGTATTTCGCGTAACTTGCGAACTTTACAAGCGCTTAAAGTGTCTTTAATATCAAGGTAGACATTGTAATTATAAAACGGATTAATATTATAATGCAATAACCGATAGTACATTTTGTAATAAAAATCATCGTAGGTTTGCGAAAAAACATCATTGTTAATTTTTGATTTTTCAACACCAAGGATACGAAATTTAAGGTCCGTGTCAAAAAAATAATCAACCAAGTCCAAATAGAAGCGGAGTTTTGAGTGTGAAACTTTTGTCCATTTTATTTCTGCATAAAAATGGTGTTCTTTTTTCAGCTCGTCAATTCGCTTGCTGTGTCTTTCTACTTGCGGATAAGCGCAACTGACCGACCCTAAAAACATAAATTTTTTGTGGTCGTTTTCCAAATGGCAACTTTCATCGCAATATATGTTGAATGTTTTATCCATAAATTAATTTTCAAAATAATAGGGCATGCTTTTATA
>JAIROQ010000214.1 GCA_031257455.1 Prevotellaceae bacterium
CACCATTGAAAAATTCAACCCGCCATATTCGCGAGGCAATGAAAGCCCGTACAGGCCGGCCTGCGTCAAGGCTTCGTGGTTTTGTTGCGTGCCGGCGGCATATTTTACCCGTCCGTCCACGACTTGCGGCCCTTCGTGGTCTACGCTTTCGGCATTCGGCGCAATGATGTTGGCGCAAATGTCGCCAATCACCTCCAACACCTTGTCGTAGCTGTCCAACGCATCGTCTGTATCAACTGGCGCGTAATCATAGTTGCCTTTGTCGGCAAAATTTTTCTCTTTTAATGCCACAATCTTCCGCATCAACGGATGCTGCAGTTGGAACCGGAGGTCTGTGTTGTCTGTATAAAAATTCATTTTTTATTGCTTTTTGTCTGTTGTTTGAATTATTATGTTTTTATCCGATTGACTGAATCAGGTACGTGGATGGCAATCGTATTTTCAATCATGTCTACGCAAAAGGTTGTGCCTTCAAAGAAATCCAGTCCGATAACCCCATCGTAGTCCGATAGCACCCCGTGAGCGACAAAGTCATAACCTTGCACAGGAAAGCGGTTTCTTTTTATCCCCATTGAAGCAAGACTTCCGACTTCTAATATTTCTACCTCAATCACTCCATTCGCTGTTTCTATAGATGCTACGTCAATCTTGTCTTTATGCGTGTAGCCCATTTGGTAAAGCGAATTGATATCAACAGTCGTGTGAGAGGCGCCGGTATCCAAAATCATGTCAATTTCATGCTTGTCATCAAAAGTAAGATTGATGACGATAAGTCCTCCCTCCGGGTCTCTCTTGAATGGATACTTCATCAGTTTGGCGATTTTGTCGTTTCTATCCGGCGAAACGGGCCTAATAAAATTCTATTTCTTTTGCGGGAAGTAACCCTGTTGAAAAATAAAGCGGTTTTTTCATAATCCGTTATTAGCGGTTTGCCCAAGTAGCAAACCTCCCGCTTGTCGGGACTATGGTACAAAAGAACGCCGGAAAGAATTTCCAGTCCGCTTTCATCTCTTATCGGATTACCCAACAAAATCCACTCATCGGGATATTTCCTTTTGATTTCGTTGATGTCCATTGTTTTTTTGTTAATCATTATTATGTTTGTTTACCCACAGGTTTTCACAATAATCTTTTTCGGCGCTCCCCAAAACCCCTACTTGCTATTCTCCCTGTAGCTCTTAATCATTTTCGGGATTATTTCGTTCAGGTCGCCCACGATGGCGTAGTCGGCAATCTGGTTGATGGGCGCGGCGGCGTCTGTATTGATGGAAATCACCATTGCCGACTGGTCCATCCCTGCCGTATGCTGGATTTGTCCCGAAATACCGCAAGCGATATACAGTTTCGGACGAACGGTAACGCCTGTCTGCCCGACTTGCCGCGCATGGTCGGCAAAGCCCGCATCTACGGCGGCACGCGAAGCGCCTACTTCCCCTCCCAATACGGACGCCAAATCAAACAGCAGCCTGAAATTCTCCCTGCTGCCCACGCCGTAACCGCCGGAGACAATAATACCTGCGCCCTTGATATCCACTTTGCGCTCTTCGATGTGGCGTTCGAGTATTTCCACCACAAAATCCGCGTCTGTGAGGTATTGTGCCACGTTCACCTTTTTTATTTCTGCCGCTTTCGGCGCGCTCACCGGTTCTTTCTTCATCACGCCCTCGCGCACGGTGGCCATCTGCGGGCGATGCTCGGGATTGATAATAGTCGCAATGATATTACCGCCAAAAGCCGGACGAATCTGGTAAAGCAGGTTTTTATAAGTATTGCCTTTATTATCGCTATGGTCGCCAATTTCAAGGCTGGTGCAGTCGGCGGTCAGGCCGCTTTTCAATGCGCTGGACACGCGCGGCGCAAGGTCGCGGCCAATGCTGGTCGCCCCGAACAGGACTATTTGCGGTTGCTCTTCTTTAATTACGCCAATGGTAATAGCGGCATGGGGCAAGGTGCGGAATGGGTCTAAACGGGCGTCATCGGCTATGTGTACAATGTCTGCGCCATAGTTTGCCGGTTCTTTTCCCACATCGTTCAACTGGCGTCCGATAACCAGCGCTTCGAGCCGGCAGCCCAATTGCGCCGCCAGTCCGCGACCTTTGGTGAGCAGTTCCAGACTTATATCGGCCATCTTGCCGTCTTCCATTTCGCAATAAACTAAAATATTATTCATTCTGAATAGGATGTTTTATTAAATGATTAAACTACTTCGTAGGCTACCTTATTGGGTTGCGGTATGTGCTTTGATGCATTCAATAATTCGATACCCACGATGTCGCCATTATGGGCATAATCAATGATTACATCTTGTTTATCTTCGTCACTTTCCTTTATGGCTTCCTGTCCGAATTGGATATAAAGTGCATCTGCTTCTTTATTATACTTAATTTTCATATTTGCTAAATTTAGAAGTTTTATATACTGTAATTATTAGAGGAGGTTGTTTCTCCGTATTCACAAAGACACGCAGTAAATAATAATTTCCCGATAAATCAACGGACGCCTGATAAATACTTATATTTTCCTGCTTTATTATTTTGTCAGGATATTTTAAAACTTGAAAAACCTGCGACTGTTCGATGTTCCGGCGTTTCATTTGTTCTAAAGCGTGCTGCGAAAAAATATAATTCATCTACCCGATAGTATGATTGTCCATCAGTTCTTTTATCAACGTATCCACGTCTGAGGCGGTGAGGCGCTTCGATTCTTTGGCCTGAAATACGATGTTTTCTATTTTCTTCACCTTGGTTGGCGAGCCGGAAAGGCCGAACTGTTGCTCATCGCCGCCCACGTCTCCTACGCCCCATTCGGTGATACGCAAATAATCGGGCAGGTCGCTGTCATACGTATTGTTTCCGGCTTCCTGAAATTCCGACAAGGTTTTGGCGCGTTTGTATTTCATCAGTTGTTTCGCATGGCGCGACCGGCAGGCGGGCGCCGACCCGTGTACGGTAATCACCAGCGGCAGCGGCGCCGACACTGTTTCCACACCCCGTTCAAGGCGGCGTTTGATTTGCAGTTTCCGGCCATCGTAAGAAAGGATTTCTTCGGCGTACGTAACTTGCGGCCAGTGCAGTTTTTCGGCCACCTGCGGGCCTACCTGCGCCGTATCGCCGTCAATAGCCTGCCGTCCGGCGATGATAATGTCGGGATTTATTTTGCGGATAGCCTGCGCCAGAGCATAGGACGTAGCCAGTGTATCGGCGCCGGCAAACTTGCGGTCGGTGAGCAATACGCCGCCGTCCGCGCCACGGAACAAGCCCTCGCGGATGATGTCGGCAGCGCGTCCCGGCCCCATCGTTAATAAATAAATAGTACTGCCGGGTATCCGGTCTTTGAGGCGCAATGCCTGTTCCAGTGCATTCA
>JAIROQ010000073.1 GCA_031257455.1 Prevotellaceae bacterium
GCTTTTACTACGTTTTCGACATGGTGGGTATGCGGGAACATATCGACCGGCTGTACCTGTTCGATGGCATAGTGCGTGGCGAGGAGCGCCAAATCGCGCGCCTGTGTTGCGGGATTGCAACTGACATAGATTAACTGTTGGGGCAGTATTTGCAGCAAAATTTCCGCCACATCGGGATGGATGCCGGCGCGTGGCGGGTCAAGGATAACCACATCCGGCGCACCGTGCGCCTGTATAAATTCCATGCAGAGGATATCTTT
The DNA here is from genome assembly GCA_031257455.1 of Prevotellaceae bacterium. GTDB lineage: Bacteria > Bacteroidota > Bacteroidia > Bacteroidales > UBA932 > JAIRKX01. Next base: position 261 of record JAIROQ010000073.1, read on the forward strand.
CATGTCGCCCGCATGGAACGACACGTTGCGGATATTATTGCGTCCGGCATTCCAGCGGGCGTCTTCCACCGCTTCGGGGACGTACTCCACGCCGGTTACCTGCTGCGCCTGCCGCGCCACAAACAGCGCAATAGTGCCGGCGCCGGTATAGAGGTCGTACACATTTTCCTTGCCGGTGAGTTGCGCCATTTCGCGTACTACGCCATAGAGACGGTAAGCCTGTTGCGAATTGGTCTGGTAGAACGATTTTGCCCCTATCCTGAAATGCAGGTCTTCCATCTGTTCTTCCATATAGTCGCGGCCGGCAAAGGTATGTACCGGCAAGTCGGTAATCGTATCGTTGCGCTTTTCGTTGATGACATACAATAAGGAAGTAATTTCCGAAAAATGTTGCTGCAAAAAGGCAAGCAGGGCTTCACGCGCCGGCCGGTCATCGCAGCCGAATACGACTATTACCATCCATTCGCCCGTCAGGGTATTGCGAATAACGAGGTGTCGCAGCAAGCCCTGCTGGGCGCGTAAATCAAAAAAAGACAAATTATGCCGGATGGCATACGCTTTAACAGCCCTGCGGATAGTGTTCGACAATTCGGCTTGCAGGCAGCACCGGTCGATGTCGAGCACTTTGTCGAACCGTCCGGGAATATGGAAGCCCAAAGCGCGCCGTTCGTCCACCGGTTTTCCGCCGGCCGTTTCGGCAGGGATTATCCAGCGGTTATTGGAAAAAGTAAATTCCAATTTATTGCGGTAATGCGTGGTCTGTTCCGCCCCGATGATGGGCAGCAATGGCGGCAATGCCAGCTTGCCGATGCGCGTAAGCTGGTCGAAAACCTGTTGCTGTTTGCAGTGCAATTGCATCGGGTAGGGTAATGTTTGCCTGCTGCAGCCGCCGCAAATTTCGTAGTGCGGGCACAATGCCGCTATGCGGTCTTTCGAGGGGACGAGCAGTTGCGCAATGCGTCCTTCCAGAAATCCCTTGCGCTTTTTGGTGAGCTGTATGTTTGCCACATCGCCGGGAACGGCATGCGTTACAAAAAGCGCTTTGCCGTCCACGCGCGCCAGCGATTTGCCTGCGGCGGCAAGTCCTGTAATCGGTATGTTTTCCAGAATGGGAAGCGGTTTTTGTTTCATGCTGTTCCGGCGACCGGTTGCCGCAGTTATCGGCTAAGGGTTACTGATAGTGGAAATACGGTTCAAAATTTACCAGGTGTTCAAAACGGACAGGCAGTTTTTGCCGTTCGATTTCTTCGATAGCCGCTTTCAGTCCGTTGAAGATATTCGGATAATTGGGGTTAATGCTTAACAGGATGATAGCGCCGTGTGGAGCATGCAGGATTTGGTTTTTTATCTTTTCCGCACCGAACAGTCCGCCGCCATCGGCAGAGACCGTTACGCCGACAGTTTTGATACCCGCTTCTTTCAAGGCGGCTACCACTACGTTGTCGGTATAGTTGAAAAACGACCGTACATAACGCGGCGTTTGGCCGGTGGCCTTTTTGATGGTTTCGGCGCCCGCCGTTACTTCATCCAGCGCTGCGGCAAGGCTTCCGGTTCCCCGCCGTTCATAGGCGACAGCGCCGTTTACCGATAACGCGATATTCCGGTCGCCGTGATTGCCTACTTCAAACAGTGCGGGCAATGCGCCTATTTTCTGCGCCTGTCCGGTATTCCGGCGCACCCATGTGCCGGTGAGGAAGAAGGTGGCCTTTATATTATGTTGCTGTAAAAAATCAAATACCTCCGGCTGGTTTTTTGTATATACATTAAATGTTAAAAACAATATCCGTTCGTTTGACGGTGGAACATCCACTTTTTGCACCGTGCCGCTGACCTTCTCGCTCCATTCTTTTGGTTGTATGCCGGCGTACTTTTTGCGGACGGCCTGCCATTCCTGCGGGTTGTATAAATCGCCGGCGGGCGTATTTTCCGCCGGAGGCGTAACCGTAGCGGGCGTCTGGACGGGCGCATCCTGTACGATTGCAGGGGCTGCTTCCGGCGCCGGTCTGGCAGCCGTGTCGGCTACGGCGGGCGCAGCTTCAGGGGAAAGTTTTCCTGTTTCTTCCGATACTTCCAGTATCAGGGACAGCAACGCAAACAGGAGTGCGCCGAAAAATAGGATGGTAATAAACAGATAACGGAATTTCATATAAATTATAAAATTTTTCTACGTTTGAAATATATTAATGTGAACAAAAACGATAAAATCATCATGGCCACCGTAACCGGAAAGCTCCATGCGCCGATGTCGGCGAAAGGCAGTTGAATGTTCATGCCGTAAATACTTGCTATCAGTGTCGGCGGCATGAAGAACAGCGTGACGACTGTGAATACTTTAATAATTTTATTTTGCTCGATGTTCACTAACCCCAGCACGGTGTTCTGCAAGTATTCGAGGCGTTCAAAACTGAAGTCGGTGTGGTTTATCAGCGAACCGACATCGCGGATAAGCACATTTAATTTGGGATAAATATCGCCGGGAAATTTATCGCTTTTCATAATGCTCGAAACCACCCGCTGCTTGTCGATAATGTTTTCGCGGATGACCATCGTGTTTTCCTGTAATTGGTTTATGTCTAACAAAATTTCCTGGTTGATGCTGTCATTGCCGCCTATCCGTTTATTCAATTGCGAAATGTCCTTTGCCAGCAGTTCTATCATGTCGGCGTCAATGTCAATACGGTTTTCCAGAATGGCAATCATCAAATGGTAGCCGGTCGGATAGATGCGGTGGCTGGCCATGAGCCGCCGTTCGATGTCGGAAAAACTGCGCAGCTGCGAATGATGCAGCGTAACCAGCATTTCCTGCACGATAATGAATGACACCGGTTCTTCCACATACGTTTCCGGTGCGGCGAGCAGGAAATTGCTGTTGGCAAAGATGGCATGGTCGGTTTCGGAATAGCGGGACGAACTTTCAATTTCTTCGGCTTGCGCCCGCGACTGGAGGGATATTTCGATAAATTCTTCTACCGCCCGTTTTTCTTCGCCATCCGGCTCATTCAGGTCTATCCATAAAATATCGTTATAGCCTAACTCGTTCAGCAATGAAAGGGCATTGGAACTTTGGATATGCTTTTCCGATTTATGAAAGATGGTTACCACTATTGACTATTTTACTATTTACTATTTCTGATTTCTTATTGCTTATTGCTGACGCGCCAGCCAATCTTTAAATTTTTAAATTTTTAAATCTTTAAATATTGCCAGAACAGTTCCATTCCCTGCCGTTTTGCGTCATCGAAAGCGTAATCGATATTATGCTTTAAATAACCGGTGGCTAATGTGGCGTCAAAGCGGGCGGCTTCGGCGGCAATGGCTTCGCCGATGTGCGTAATGCCATAGTGCAATGCGTCATTAAACGATTGCAAAAAGCCGGCGGGTAATTTTTCGCGGCTTACCCATGCGGCAAATACAAAGGGCTTGCCCGTAAATGCCTGCCATGCTTCCGCCAAATCGTACCGGCAGGAATATTGCGCTTCGTGGTCAAAGACTTTATCGCCTATCAGTACGCAGCCCTCGCCTGTTTTCAGGGGGAGCAGCGGGGGGGCGAACGGCAGGAACGCCGGACGGATATTCCAGTAACGGGCGGCAAGTATTTGTACCAGCATAACGGACGTACGCGAATGCGGGTCGAGGTAAATCGTGTGCATATCCTGCAGGGGCGTATTCGACAGCAATACCACCGTGCGGACGGCTGCGCTTGCCCCGATGCAATAATCGCTTATGAAACGGCAGGTGGATAAATGCGGAATAACGGCTACGGGCAACAGCGACACGGCGGTTTGCCCTGCTTCAAACAGGGCGGCGCTTTCGGCAGGCGGCGACAGTGATAGCCGGATAGCCTTTGCTACGGGGGATTGTTTCAACCCGTATATAAAAGGCGCGGTATTGAGGTACGATACGGCGGATACGGTTACCGGCATCATAACGCTGTTGTTTTGTGCCAATCGGGTGGCGGTTTAACTTAATCGTCAGGCATAGCTATGCGCTAAAAAGTCTGCAAAGATAAGAAATTTATTTCTGATTTCTGATTGCTAATTTCTAATTTGCTGACGCGCCGGCAATTTTGAACTGTTGAGTTGTTGAACTGTTGAACTGTTGACAGGCTGACGCGTCAG
>JAIROQ010000065.1 GCA_031257455.1 Prevotellaceae bacterium
AATGCCCTACGGGCAATGGTTTCTCGGGTCATCATTCGTTCTATTGATATTATTTCCCTACGGGAAACCCTGCTTTAGTGGAGAGTGGAAAATGCAATTTAGTCGTAAGTCGTGGCAAGCGCAGTGGCGTCAGCTTAAATCTTTAAATCTTTGAATTTTTAAATCTTTAAATTGGCGCAAGCCAAATCTGTAAATCTGTAAAGCCGTAAATCTGTAAATTGTTTCCGGCGTCAGCCAAAATAGTCAATAGTCAATAATTAAATAGTCATTATTTTTCGCCCCGTAATCTTATTTTTTACCCCTGTAAAAATATTTTTATCCCTGTGAGGGTCGGTTTCTCACTTTTTTTTGGAAAACTTTTTTAATGGTTGTTCCTTTGCAGCCGAATTTAAAATTAAAATTATACGATATGCAAAAACTATCTTACGAACATGGCAGCAGCAATGTTCCTTTGAAAGGGGAAACCATTGGGGAAAATCTCCGGCAAATTGTGGAAAAGTATGGCGACCGCGAAGCGCTGGTGGTCGTGGAACAAAATTACCGCGCGACCTATAAAGAATTTTGGGCGCAGGTTACGGAACTGGCCAAAGGGCTTATGGCTTTCGGCATCAAGCGCGGCGACCGCGTGGGTATCTGGGCGGCCAACCGGTTTGAGTGGGTACTGGTACAGTATGCCACCGCCCGCATGGGGGCGATTATGGTAAATATCAATCCGGCTTACAAAACCACCGGCTTGCAGTATGCGCTGGAGCAATCCAAAATTGATTTGCTGATTGCCGCTTCGCACTTTCGCCAGACCGATTATATCGATTTATTAAACCGCGTGCGGCCGCACTGCGATTATCCGAAACGTACGATTATTATTGAACAGGACTGGGGAAAACTAATCAGGGCGGCGGCAAAAATCAGCGACTCCGAACTGGCGGAGCGCGAAAATGCCCTGCAATTCGATGATCCGGTGAATATCCAATATACCTCCGGCACTACCGGCTATCCGAAAGGCGCTACGCTGTCGCACCACAATATCCTGAACAACGGTTTTTTTATCGGCGAGCGGATGTTCTATACCGAAAACGACCGCGTCTGTATCCCCGTGCCCTTTTACCATTGCTTCGGCATGGTGCTGGGCAATATGGCCTGTACGTCTCATGGCGCATGTATGGTGATTGTCGGCGAATCATTCGAAGCCGAAGCGGTGATGCGCACGGTGATGAACGAAAAATGCACCTCGTTGCTGGGCGTTCCCACGATGTATATCGCCCAACTCGAACATCCGAATTTCAGCCGGTATGATTTTTCCAGTTTGCGCACCGGTATCATGGCCGGCTCGCCCTGCCCGATAGATACCATGCGGCAGGTACAGGCGAAAATGAATATGACGGAAATCACCGTATGCTACGGCATGACGGAAACATCGCCCGTATCGACACAAAGTTTTGCCAACGATGAAATCGAAAAACGGGTGAGCACGGTAGGCACGGTGCATCCGCATGTGGAAATAAAGATTGTGGATGAAAAAGGCGATATTGTTCCCCGCGGCGTGGCGGGCGAATTTTGCACGCGCGGCTATTCCATCATGATTGGCTACTGGGACAACCCGGACGACACTGCCGCCATTATCGACAAACAACGCTGGTTGCACTCCGGCGATGTCGCGATTATGGATGACGAAGGGTATGTCAAAATCACCGGACGGATTAAGGATATTATCATTCGCGGGGGCGAGAATATTTCGCCGCGCGAGATTGAAGAATTCCTCATTTCGCATGAGGCAGTGGCAGACGTCTATGTTATCGGCGTGCCGAGCGCAAAATACGGTGAAGAAGTGATGGCGTGGGTAAAAATCCGCGATGGCTACGAATTGACCGAAGAGGACTTGCGCCGCTTCTGCAAAGACCAGATCGCTACCTACAAGACGCCCCGTTACTGGAAATTTGTCGATGATTTCCCGATGACCGTTTCCGGTAAAATCCGCAAAGTGGACATGCGCGAAATATCCACCAAAGAACTCGGACTTGAGGAACTAAAAACTAAGAGTTAAGAACTAAGAGTTGGCTGACGCGCCAGCACCGTTTCGAGCAGCACTAACGTAAGGAACGCCAACCATGCGCCCGGCGTCAGGAAGGTTTGCAATATTTCCATTGTTTTCCGGTTTATGTCCGTATATAAAAAAAATTCCTCCCGTATGAAAATTTATTTCTGTACGGGAGGAAATTCATATCCATACGGAAGTAGTTATTTCAGCGATTTCACTACTGCTTCAAAGGCTTTCGGATGGTTTGTCGCGAGGTCGGCAAGCGCCTTCCGGTTTAATCCGATACGGCCGGTTGCCGCCTTACCCATAAATTCCGAGTAAGTCAAACCGTGTTGCCGGCAAGCGGCGTTAATACGTTGAATCCACAGCGAACGGAATACCCGCTTTTTCGTTTTGCGGTCGCGATAGGCGTAGGTTAATCCTTTTTCGTAGGTATTTTTGGCGACCGTCCACACATTGGCGCGCGCCAAAAAGTTACCTTTGGTGAGTTTGAGGATTTTTTTGCGGCGGGCTCTCGATGCCACCGCATTCGTTGAACGAGGCATAATTTGTTTGTTTTGCGAATGCCAGCGTTCCGGTAAAGGACTCTTTCAGCTGGGCATTCAGGTTAATAAAATAAATTGTTAGACGACTAATAATTCTTTAATCCGTTTTTCGTCAGCCGGAGCCACTACCGCCGTATGACTTAAATTACGTTTTTGCTTGGTCGTTTTTTTCGTCAAGATGTGGCTTTTGTAAGCATGTTTACGCTTTACTTTTCCCGAGCCGGTGAGCGTGAAACGCTTCTTTGCACCGGAGTTCGTTTTAATTTTTGGCATATTGTCTATTTTTAAATTTGTTTATTTACTATTTACTGCTACTGCCCACTGCCTACTGCTTACTGCTTACTGTTCACTTTTTCTTCGCCAGTGGCGCAATCATCATAATCATTCGTTTTCCTTCTAATTTCGGCAACTGTTCGGCTTTCCCGTATTCTTCCAAATCAACGGCAAACCGTAATAACAGTTTTTCGCCCTGTTCGGGACGCATAATCGACCGCCCCTTGAAGAAGACATAGGACTTGACTTTTGCGCCTTCCTGTAAAAAACTTTGCGCATGTTTCAGTTTAAACAGGTAATCGTGTTCATCGGTATTGGGGCCAAACCGCACTTCCTTAATGACTACTTTTGCCGCATTCGCCTTCATCTCTTTTGCTTTCTTGCGTTGCAGGTAAAGGTATTTTTGGTAGTCAATAATTTTACATACCGGCGGCTCGGCATTCGGCGATATTTCCACCAGATCCAGTTCCAGGTCTTGCGCCATGCGCAAAGCGGCGGCAATGGGAAATATGCCCTGGCTATTCGGAACATTATCGCCTACTAACCGGACTTCACGAACGCGAATCTCCTGGTTTATGCGAAGCTCCGGGACTTGCTCTTTCTTCCGGTTATCCAGCCTCAGCCTTTTGGCCTGCGACATCCCCGGCGTATATGCCGGACGTGGTCTGTACGGTGTTGCTATAGTTTTTTCCTCCTATATTTAAATATTTACAGAGCGCGAAAATACAATTTTTTTTAGATATGGCAAAATTTATTTTTATTGCGGGGTGCATTTTTCTATTGATATGTTTTCCCTGACGGGAAAAACATTTGATGAATGAATGCTTGGAATATTCTATGTGCGTACATTGCCCGTCAGGGCATCCATATGTCAAAAAAAGCGACAATTT
>JAIROQ010000139.1 GCA_031257455.1 Prevotellaceae bacterium
ATTATGGATTGCACCAACGGCGAAATTACCGCTATTTTTTCCGGCGATACTAAATCTGTTACCGCTACTTCGCCGGTTTTTACAAATGAAGCCAGATGCCCTTCAATGGTCGATACGGCAAAATTCCGTTCTTTTGCAATTTCTGCAATGGTTTTCCCATTGCGGAATAATTCCAGACTAATACGTTGCGTTTCACCTTTGGGCGCTTTTTCCTTTTTCTCTTTGGGCGCTTTTTGCATTTCAAGAACGTCTTTTTTGCGCAACGGCGGTAGCGGCGTATTTTCCGCCATCATCGGCTCATCATTGTAGCGGACGGTGGCCAGGCGCGCAGTGAAAAGGATAATATCGTCTTCCAGTTCGTGCAACTTCCGCCAGTAGGCTCTGGCTTTCTTCATGCGCGTGAATGAATCCTTGTGCAATTGCAGCGGTTGCAGGATGTGGTTACGAATTTCTTCATAAAAATACACAACGGCTTTGGTGCACCGCTCTTTCAGCAGGGCAATATTTTGATGGCCGGGTGAAGCGGATATAATTTGTTCAAGCTGTTCTTGAAAACGCCGTGCCACCTTTTCCTGCTGCAAGGCGGTTGCATACAGTTGTTCCGATAATACATGCGCACTTTGTAATTCGTCCGAAATTTTATCGGCGGTCAGGCGGCGGTAGTCGTATAATAAATCCAACAGGGGTTTCCAGTCGAAATATTGAATAAGCCGTTCCGCCCAAAATCGTTGTTTTGCTTCCGCCAGCGACTTTTCGAGCAGGTCGGCGGGCTGTTCGTTGCGCGAAAAAGCTACCGCACAGGCATCGGTTAAAATACATTCCGGCGTAATCGGCGATTGCAGGATAATTCCTTCCAGCGATGTGCAGCGGCTCAATGCCACGTATGCCTGGCCGGCGGCAAAAGCGCGTCCGGCGTCTATAACCACATGGTCGAACGTAAGACCTTGACTTTTGTGAATGGTGATAGCCCACGCCAACCGCACCGGATATTGCCGGAAAGAACCTAATTCCTCTTCTTCAATTTCATTTTTCTCTTTATTTACCGTATAACGGACATTTTTCCATATTTCCGGCGTCAACGGGAATGCCTCCCCGCTGCCTTCGGGGCAAACAAGGATTTTGTCATCGGAAATGTCGGTTATTTCAGCGATTTTACCGTTGTAATAGCGGCGTTCGTCACCGGAGTCGTTTTTGATGAACATGATTTGCGCTCCCGTTTTCAATTGCAGTTGCCTGTCGGTAGGCAATGCATATTCGGGAAATTCGCCGGTGATTTCACCGGTAAAAGTGTGCACCGGTTGGGGAATGGCCGCCAGCCTTTCCGAATTGATACGGTCGGCCTGGTAATTGTGCGTGCATAAAATAATCTGTTTATTATCGCTATCCGGCCGGTAGTGGGGCCGGTAGCGTTCGTTCAGTAATGCGCGGTCGGCTTCCGAAAGCTCATTGTTGCGCACGCGGTTCAGCAACTCAACGAACTGCTGTTCGCGTTGCCGGTACACTGTTTTCAATTCCATATACAATGGCGGCACGTGCTGCAAGGCTTTTGCATGAAAGAAAAACGGACTTTCATAATATTCTTTCAACAATGTCCATTCTTCTTCTTTCACTACCGGCGGCAACTGGAACAAATCACCGATATACAACATCTGGATTCCGCCAAAAGGTTTGTGATTACGGCGTATAAAACGCAATGTAGCGTCAATGGCGTCAAGCATGTCGGCACGCAACATGCTCACTTCATCAATAATCAATAATTCGGCTTGCCGCAGCAGGTCTTGTTTTTGCTTGCTAAACTTGAAGGCGTCTTTTATCCGGCTGTTGGGAATATACGGTTCAAACGGCAACTGGAACAGGGAATGCAGCGTAACGCCGCCGGCATTGATAGCCGCTACGCCCGTTGGCGCAGCCACCAATGCTTGTTTATGGCTATGCTGCGAGATGTATTTTAAGAATGTCGTTTTCCCCGTACCCGCTTTTCCCGTAAGGAATAAATGTTTTGACGTTTGATTTACAAAATCAACGGCTAAACGGAAAGCAGGGTCTGCATTATCAATGGTCATAAATTTTGTTGCACTAAAAATAATGTAACAAAGATAATCATTTTGTCTTTAACGTGAATGAAGAAGATTTAAAAATGTGGAAGATTTGAGGATGTGCTAATGTGACTAATTACAGATTTACGGATTTGGCGGGCGCGTCAGCCAAAATAGAAATCAGAAATTATGAAACGCCGTCATTTCGACCGGAGCGTGCGAGGGACGAGCACGCGGAGTGGAGAAATCTCCTCTCCAATGCAAGTCGTTTGGGAAAGACTGCGGGGCATCGCAGGAGATTCCTCGACTACGCTACGCTTCGCTCGGAATGACGGCTTGAGTTATGAGGTATGAGTTGCTGGCGCGTCAGCAAAAATAGTCAATAGTGACTGCTGGCGCGTCAGCAAATCTTTAAATTTTTAAATTTTTAAATTGGCGTCAGCCCAATCTGTAAATCTGTAAATCCGTAAATCTGTAAATTTTTTCTACCTTAGTAGCACCATACCTCATATTTTTAAAGAACAGACGGACAACAACTGTTATCCGTCTGTTTTTTTTTGCTATCACCGGATTTTAAATCCGTAAATCTTATCAGGCTTTTTCGTTGCTGCCCAATACTTCTTTCACTTTGTGGATGTAAAGCGCTTTCAGTAATTCGCGGGCGGGCCCCAGGTATTTGCGCGGGTCAAACTCGGCGGGCTGTTCAAACAGTACCTTGCGGATGCCGGCCGT
>JAIROQ010000223.1 GCA_031257455.1 Prevotellaceae bacterium
CGCGGAACGCAGCTCGGGGAGGCACGATGCCCCCTCGTGCCACTCGCGCGGCGCACGGGTTTTCCACGATGCACCGGCAGTATGCCGCGCGAAAAGCAGGGGGACGCGTTGTATCCCCGCGCTTACGCACGGGGTTATTCACATTGCGCCCCTTCGGGGCTTTTTAGTTGAAAATGTTTTTTAGTTGTAAGTTGTAAGTCGTAAGTTGCGGCAAGCGCAGTGGCGCAAGCCAAAATAGTCAATAGTCAATAATTTAAATGGTCAATCAAAATAGTCAATAGTCAATAATTAAATAGTCAATAGCTAAATCCGTAAACCTTATTTTCACCTTATTTTCCTAACAAAACAACCTTAGTAGCACCATATGCGTTATCCTGCCACTCGCGCGGCGCACGGGTTTTCCACGATGCACCGGCAGTATGCCGCGCGAAAGGCAGGGGGACGCGTTGTAGCCCCGCGCTTACGCACGGGATTATTCACGTTGCGCCCCTGCGGGGCGGCGTTGCAAACGCCTTGCGTTGGGGAGTAGATTTCTCCACGCGCCCGCTCGTCCCTCGCGGGCTTGGTCGAAATGACGGGGCGCGAGGAACGTCATTGCGAACAGCGAGGAGTTGCGAGGTACGAAGCAAGCCGTGAAGCAATCCAGCGGCCTTTTTGTGTCGTTTCTCTGGATTGCTTCGCTTCGCTCGCAATGACGCAGCGGCGTAAGCCAAAATAGTCAATAGTCAATAATTAAATAGTCAATAGCTAAATCCGTAAACCTTATTTTCACCTTATTTTCCTAACAAAACAACCTTAGTAGCACTATATGCTCCACCCTGCACCTCGCGCGGCGCAGGGGTTTTCCACGATGCACCGGCAGTATGCCGCGCGAAAAGCAGGAGTGGCATTTGAAATCCCCGAGCTGCGTTCCGCTTCGCTGCACTTGCTCGGGGTTATTCATGTTGCGCCCCTTCGGGGCTTTTTAGTTGAAAATTGAAAGTTGAAAATGTTTTTTAGATATGAGGTATGAATTATGAGTTGCGACAAGCGCAGTGGCGTAAGCCCAATTAGTCACATTAGCACATTAGTCACATTAGCACATCTCCAAATCTCCAAATCAATTAGTCACATTAGCACATTTCCAAATCTGTAAACCCTTGTTCAGTCGGGGTGACAGGACTCGAACCTGCGACCTGATGCTCCCAAAGCACCTGCGCTAGCCAACTGCGCTACACCCCGCTAATTTTTCCTTTTCAGGGGCTGCAAAGATACGGTATTTTTTTCGCCGGTACAAACTAATGGAAACGCCCCTTTTTTATTTTTTTAATGTGTTGTCCTAAAACTTAACATTTTTTCTTACCTTTGCCACATTATTTAAACAACCTTATATGAGTGAAAAAATACGTATAGGCATTACACAAGGCGACAGTAACGGCATTGGCTACGAGATTATCATAAAGACATTGGCGGACGCCCGGCTGCTGGATTTTTGCGTACCGGTTGTGTACGGCTCTACCAAAGCGATGTCGTATTACCGCAAGCTACTCAATGCCGACCCGATTACGTACAATAGCATTACGATTACCGGCGATATCAACCCGAAAATTGTAAATATCGTCAATTGCATTTCGGATGATTTGCGTGTGGAGCCGGGGAAATCCACGCCCGAAGCGGCACAGGCAGCATTGCGGGCATTACAAACCGCTACTGCCGACCTCAAACGCGGGAAGATACAGGCATTGGTAACCGCGCCCTTCAATAAACAGAATATGCAGCAAGGTGCAGGATTTAATTTTCCGGGACATACGGAATTTTTAGCCAAAGCGTTCAATGCACAGGAACATTTGATGATTTTACTGAGTGACGTTATGCGTGTGGGCATCGTTACCGGGCATATTCCTTTGGCAAAAGTGTCCGGCTCATTGAACAAAGAACTTATTCTAAAAAAAATACATTTATTGCATCATTCGTTGCACCGCGATTTTGGCGTTAACCGTCCGCGCATAGCCGTACTGGGGCTTAATCCGCATGCCGGAGACGGCGGTATACTGGGCAAAGAAGAGGACGAAATTATCAGTCCGGCAGTGGCGGATGCGGAGAAGCAAGGCATTCTTGCTTTCGGCCCTTATGCTGTAGACGGATTTTTCGGCGCTGCTTCATTCCGGCGGTTTGATGCGGTGCTTGCCATGTACCATGACCAGGGACTGGCGCCATTCAAAGCCCTGTCATTTCATGCAGGCGTGAATTTTACCGCCGGCTTGAACGTGGTGCGCACAGCGCCTGCACACGGCACCGGTTACGACATCGTAAAAGCGGGCACTGCTTCGCCCGATTCATTCCGCGAGTCTATTTATGCCGCCTGCGACATCCTGCGTCACCGGAAAGAATATGACCAGCTCACGGAAAAACCGCTAAAGCCGCTGAATGTAGAAAAATTACCTTCTTATTAAACACTACCCGCCGGTTTGGAAAATCAACAGCCCATGGCATCGGATAATTTTGAAGTAACCATTTATACCGATGGCGCAGCTTCCGGCAATCCCGGTCCGGGCGGTTATGGCATTATTTTGATGAGTAACGGGCATCAAAAGGAATTATCGGGCGGCTTCGCCCATACAACCAATAACCGGATGGAATTGATGGCCGTAATTGTGGCGTTGGAAGCCTTGAAGTATGACAATTGCCGGGTGCATATTTTCAGCGATTCTTCTTACGTGGTGAACGCGGTAGAGAAAGGATGGATCGCCCAATGGGAACGCACCGCTTTCAAAAAGAAAAAAAATGCGGATTTATGGCGCCGGTTTTTGAAAACATACTGCAAACATCAGGTACAGTTTCACTGGTTGAAAGGACATGCCGGGCATCCGCTCAATGAACGTTGCGACCAATTGGCCGTAGCCGCTTCCATGCAACCGGAATTACCCGAAGACAAAGGCTACTTGTTGAGCATTGAAAGTGGATTACTAATGTAAAACCAACAGGTCTTAAAATTTATTCCCCAAACTTCATTCCCAAGTTATAAAAAGTAAATGCCCAGAGGTCGGTATATTCCTCTATGGACTTGGTGGTGGAAGAAGCGCCATGCCCGGACATGGTGTCAATGCGGATAAGCGCCGGATTATTGCCGGCCTGTGCAGCTTGCAGGGCGGCGGCAAATTTGAAGGAATGCGCCGGCACTACCCGGTCGTCATGGTCGGCGGTGGTGATGAGTGTCGCGGGATACGACACGCCGGCTTTAATATTGTGCAATGGAGAATAACCCAGAAGATACCGGAATTCCTCTTCGTTGTCGCTTGAGCCGTAGTCGTCCACCCAGCCCCAGCCGACAGTAAATTTATGGAAGCGCAACATGTCCATCACGCCGACCGCCGGCAGCGCGACTTTGAACAGTTCGGGGCGTTGCGTCATACATGCGCCGACCAGCAGTCCGCCGTTAGAACCGCCGCGAATAGCCAGTTTTTGGGAAGAAGTGTAATTTTCTTTTATCAGGTACTCGGCGGCGGCAATGAAGTCGTCAAATACATTTTGTTTTTGCAGTTTGGTACCGGCTTTATGCCATTCGCTGCCAAATTCGCCGCCGCCGCGCAGGTTGGCTACCGCATAAATGCCGCCGTTTTCCAAAAACAGCATGTTCGCTATGCTGAAGGAAGGCGTCATACTGATATTAAATCCGCCGTAGCCGTAAAGCAATGCCGGGTTTTTCCCGTTGCGCGGCGTGCCTTCCTTGTACACGATGAACATCGGGACTTTCGTGCCGTCCTTGCTCTCGTACCATACCTGTTCGGTAACGTACTTGCCGGGCTGGATATTCAGTTGTGTTTCTTTATACACTTCCGGCGTGGGCGTACGAATGTCGGCAATACGGAAAATGACGGCGGGGGTAGCATAGGAAGTGAATGAATAGAACAGTTCGTTCTCGCCTTTCTTCCCGCTGATACTTCCGGCGCTGCCGATGCCGGAGAGTTCGAGCGCGGTTTTTCCTTTGCCGTCTTTATCGAAGAGGAACAGTTGCGAATAGGCATTGTGCAGGTATTCGGCGATGATTTTGTCGCCGGTTACGGTGGCGGATACCAGCACGTCTTCATTTTCGGGAATGACCGTTTCCCATTGCGGCTGCCCCTTGCCGATGGTTACTTTCATCAATTTATAGCGCGGCGCATCGTGGTTGGTGAGGATGTAAATGTCGTCATCGAAATTCTCTACCGGGATAAATTCATGGTCAAAGTTGGCGGGGGTAATCGGAATAAATCCGGCGCCCGGTTTTTTCAGGGGTTTTACCGCTAAGGTATTGCCGTCAGTGCCGCCGGACACGGAAAGAATCAGGAACCGTCCGTCTTCGGTGGCGAATGCGCGGTTGTAGCGCAACGGGTTTTCCGGGTCGCTGTAAACAAGTTTGTCGCTTGCCTGCGGCGTGCCTAATTTATGGTAATAAACTTTGTTGAACTGGTTTTGTTCCGAGAGGGCGCTGCCTTTCGGAGCATCGTAGCCGCTATAATAGAAGCCGTCATTGAGCCACGAAATGCCGGAGAATTTAACCCATTTAATCACATCCGGCAAATCATTTCCGGACATGTCTTTTATGTGGATTTCCTGCCAGTCCGAGCCGCCGGCCGAAAGGGTATAGCCGACATACTTGTTATCATTCGACACGCTGACGCCGCCAACACGCGTAGTGCCGTCATCCGACAGCGTATTCGGGTCAAGGAACACGCGCGGTGCGGCATACAGGCTGTCCAAAAGGTAGAGGACGGACTGGTTTTGCAGGCCGTTGTTTTTATACACAAAATACTTGTCGCCATATTTTGCCGGAACGCCTTCTTTCGGATAGTTCCAAATAGCGGTCAGGGCTTCGCGGATAGCGGCGCGGTAAGGGATTTTGTCCAGATAACCGAATGTTACTTCGTTTTCTGCGGTTACCCATGCGGCGGTGGAATCCGAGCGGTCGTCTTCGAGCCAGCGGTAAGGGTCGGGCACTTCCGTGCCGAAATAAGTATCCACATGGCCGGTCTTCGCGGTGTCGGGATACTTCACAGGAATGGATGTTTCACAACTGTTCATTGCCAGTAAAAAGATGATGGTAATAATAGTAAGTTTTTTCATAATTTATTTTGATTTGTTTATTTGTTGAACTGTTGAACTGTTTATTTGTTGAGTTGTTGAATTGTTGAGTTGTTGAACTGTTTATTTGTTGAGTTGTTGAACTGTTTATTTGTTGAGTTGTTGAGTTGTTTATTTGGCGTCAGCCAATCTTTAAATCTTTGAATTTTTAAATCTTTAAATCCTTTTGGCGTCAGCCAATCAACAGTTCAACAACTCAACAGTTCAACACATCAACCGTATTGCTTTGGCCAGGCGTTTCACGCCTTCTTCATTCAATTCTTTGCTCATATAGGAAAAATTAATGCGCAGGGTATTTTTGCCGGAGCCGTCACAGTGGAATGCTTCGCCCAGCACGAATGCCACATTTTCCTTGATGGCGAGGTTGAATAAATCTTTTGCGTCCAATCCTTCCGGCAAGGTGAGGAAGAGGAACAGTCCCCCCTGCGGACGCGTCCATGTAACGCCTTCGGGCATGTATTTTTCAAAGGCGGCCAACATGCCGTCACGTTTTTCCCGGTAGGCGGCAATCACTTTTTTCAGGTTATCTTCAAAATAATGCTGGTCGAAAAAGCGGGCGGTAATTTTCTGGTCAAACACCGGCGAACATAAATCCATCGCCTGCTTTGCCACGACAGCTCTGGCGATAATCTCTTCGTGCGCCAGCAGCCAGCCCAGACGGAAGCCCGGCACAAAGATTTTGGAAAACGTCCCGAGCGTAATGACCTGCCCCGTGCCGTCCAATTGATAGAG
>JAIROQ010000033.1 GCA_031257455.1 Prevotellaceae bacterium
GCGCAGGTGCGGCGGGAGGTATTTTGCTATTTCCTGTTGCTTTCCGGGCGTGAGACCGGGCGGGCATTTGGTGATGCAGACGATGTCGGCGCGGCGGAGCTGGTTGCGCCGGTCGCGCAGGCGTCCCCAGGGCAGCAGGTGGTCGCGGTGCAACGGGCGGTGATAGTCGATAAGCAGCAGCGACAGCGCCGGGCGCACGCGGCGGTGCTGGAAAGCATCGTCAAGGATGATGACCTCCGGCGGCGTTGCCGCTGCCATCAACTGCCGGATGCCATGGACGCGGTCGGCGTCTACGGCGACCGTCAGGGCGGGGAATTTCTGTTTCAGTTGCAGCGGTTCGTCTCCGGCAGCGGCTACCGTATCGGTTGTTTCCACATAGCGAAACCCTTTTGTCCGCCGCCTGTAGCCGCGCGACAGCACCGCCGGCCGCCGTTCGTCCCGGAGGAGGGTTACCAGCAGTTCCGTGTGCGGCGTTTTGCCCGTGCCGCCGGCCGTAATATTCCCCACCGCTATCACCGGCAGGGGAAATGCCGTTGACCGGAAGATATGCCGGTCATAGCATTTATTCCGCAGCGTAACGGCAGTGCCATAAAGCCACGCAAAGGGAGCAAGCAAACAGTTCATGGCAGGCAGTTTATTATTCATTATTCATTGTCCCTTTAAATAAGGCAGGGAACAAAAGTAGTAAAAAATTCCGGTTTATTGTTTGATGGACTAATGTGCATGGTAGCTATTCAGAATTGCACCACCGTTATTCCTGCTCCTCCCCTGTCCAAGTGTTCATCGGCAATGGAAGAGATGCCGCCGAAGGTATGCAGTAATTTGCGGATTTCTTCTTTGAGGATGCCGTTGCCTTTCCCGTGCAGGATTTTTACTTCGCTTGCGCCGACTATCAATGCTTCATCAATAAATTGCGTAACGTTGTCCAATGCTTCTTCCGCACGTTGCCCGCGCACATCAATGGCGGTTTTGAAGTGCAGCTTGCGTTGCGATACATCATAGCCGGCGCTTGTCGAAATAACCGGCCGGCTTTTTTGCAAACTGCGGAAGTCGTGGCCGGATATGCGCTCCAGATTTATGGACGGTATATCGATAAACATATTTTTCACACCGACCGTAACAACGCCGGCATTTATTTTCACCACTTCGCCGGCGGTATCCTGTCCTTTCAGGCGGACTTTATCGCCGGCCTGCAACGGTTGTTCTTTTGGTATTTTGACTTCGCTTCCGGCAGGCTGTTTTTCTTTTTTGCGTTGTTCCCGGCGTTCCTGCCGTTGGCGCAATTGCGCTATCTTGCGGTCGATTTCTGCATCGGCGTCTGCTGGGGTTTCTGTTTGCAGTTGCTGTTTGAGTTCTTCTACCTGGCGGCGCACTAATTTCGTCCGTTCTTTTTCAGCTTGCGCTTCCTTGATTTCAAGAATTGTCCGTTCGATGCGTTTGTTGGCTTCGGCCAACAGGCGTTTGGCTTCGTCTTTGGCTTCCTGAATAATCTGTTTGCGGATTTTTTGCAGTTCGGTCAATTCGTTTTGATAGCGTGCCGTTACGTCTTCCAGTTGTTTATCGGTTTGCCGGATGCGTTGCCGTTTCTCTTCCCAGTAGCGTTTGTCGCGAGCAATGTTGCGCAAATTCCGTTCGATATTCACATATTGATTTCCCGCTTTTTCTTCGGCCGTTTTTACAATCGTTTCCGGAAGGCCTGTTTTACGTGCAAGTTCAAAGGCAAACGAACTGCTTGGCGCGCCGGTTTCCAAACAAAATAGCGGTTGGATTTTTTGCACATCGAATTGCATCGCGCCGTTTACAATGCCTTCCGTAGCGGTGGCGTAATACTTCAAATTCGTGTAATGAGTCGTAATCACGCCAAAGGATTGCCGTTTTACCAAACAGTCCAACACGGCTTCGGCAATAGCGCCGCCGGCTGCCGGCTCCGTACCGCTGCCAAATTCGTCAATAAGCACTAACGTATTGGGGGTGGCATACTGCACAAAATATTTCATGTTTAACAAACGTGAACTATAGGTGCTCAAATCGTTTTCAATGGACTGTTCGTCTCCGATGTCGATACACAAATCACTGAACAAACCCATTTCGGAATTTTCGGAGGCGGTAACCAAAAAACCGCACTGCAAAAGGTATTGCAAGAGGCCGACAGTTTTCAGGCATACCGATTTCCCGCCGGCATTGGGGCCGGAAATAAGCAGGATGCGTTTTTCGCGGTGAAGTTGCAAGTTCAACGGGACAATGGTTTTTCCTTCTTTCTTCAATGTTTTTTCCAACAATGGATGACGCGCTTTTTGTAAATTTATTTGCGGCACATTATATACAATCGGTTTCACTGCGCCGGTTTCAATAGCCCATTGCGCTTTGGCGCGAATAAAATCTATTTCACCCAGCAAATCCGTTGCCATTATTACATCCTCCAAGTAGGGCTGCAAAAAGGCGGCAAAAGATTGCAGGATTTTCAATATTTCCCGTTGTTCGGCATAGCCGAGTTCCTTGATTTCGTTGTTCAGTTCGACCACTTCCAACGGCTCTACGAAAACTGTTTTACCGGTAGCCGATTCATCATATACCAGCCCTTTTATTTTCCGTTTATTTCCGGCCGGTAACGGAATAACCGCCCGTCCGTCACGAATGGAAACAGCGGCATTCTCCGTTGCCAATCCTTCGGCTTGCGCGGTTTTCAAGATATGCTGCATCCGGCGTGTTACTTGCGTTTGCTTGTCGGCAATAGCCCGGCGCACGCTTAATAATTCCGGCGAAGCATTGTCTTTAATCGCGCCATGTTTGGTAATAATCGCTTCT
Organism: Prevotellaceae bacterium; assembly: GCA_031257455.1. GTDB lineage: Bacteria > Bacteroidota > Bacteroidia > Bacteroidales > UBA932 > JAIRKX01. The sequence goes on from JAIROQ010000033.1 coordinate 2,806, forward strand.
ATCCGTTGCAGCACCGCAGGATAAACGGTTACCGGCGACAACAGTTGTTTCAACGAAGGATATTGCTCTTCTTTCGTTTTCTTAAAAAACTGTAAAATGGCGTGCACCGTATCCAACGCCCGCTTTAAATCGAATAATTCCGCCACATCAAGGTAGCATCCCTGTATGCGCAATTTCTTCAAAAACGGCGAGGCATCCACATAGCCGTCATTTGGGAACGTATTTTCCATAAGTAAACAGGTGCGCATTTCATCGGTGAGCGACAGTTGCCGCCGGACTTCGTCGAATGACGCGGAAAAGGCCGCTTCGTATATTCTTTGCTTTCCCGCCGCAGTGGCGCAATAGCGTGCCGCCCATTCGCGAATGCGGTCGAATGCTATTTTCTGTTCTATGCCGGCAGGATAATTCACGGACGGTTCTTACGAATTTTTTACACGTTACAAAGGTAAAAAATAATTACGATACATTCTTTCTCCTCCTGCGGACATGTTTTTTTGTTTATATTCCGCCTTTTCTTTATCTTCGCTGACAGGAATTAAGAATTAAGAATTAGAAATTAGGAATTAGTGCGCCTGTCGCGACTTACAACTTACGACTTACGACTTACAACTTACAACTAAAAACGACTTATGACCAAAAAGGACTTACGACTTGCGACTATCCGTGATAACTTGCCGCATTATCCGGGGGTTTATCATTTTCTGGATGCCGGCGGGGTGGTGATTTATGTAGGTAAGGCAAAGGATTTGCGCAAGCGGGTAGCGCAATATTTTAAGCCGCAACCACCCGAAAACACCAAATTAAAACTGCTTGTCAGTAAGATTGCCGACATTCAATATACGGTAGTGCCTACCGAATCAGACGCGCTGCTGTTGGAAAATAATCTTATCAAAGAACTGCAGCCGCGCTACAATGTGTTGCTCAAAGACGGTAAAACCTATCCGTGGATTTGCATCAAGAAGGAGGCTTTTCCGCGTGTTTTCCCTACGCGGCAACGGGTGAAAGACGGCTCGGAATATTATGGCCCCTATACTTCCGCCAATATGATGAAAGTGTTGCTTGACCTCATTCACCAACTGTATCCATTGCGCACGTGCGGTTTTTCGCTTACGCCGGAAGCCATTGCGAAAAAAAAATACAGACCCTGCCTGGACTTCCACATCGGGCAATGCAAAGCGCCCTGCACCGGACAGCAAACAGCACGGGAATATACGCAAAATATCGATGGGATAAGGGCTATCATCAAAGGAAACCTGTCGGAAGTGCGCCGGCTGTTGCAACAATATATGCAGCAGGCGGCGGACAGGTACGAATTTGAAGAAGCGCAGAAAATAAAGGAACGGCTGGCTATGCTGGAACGTTACCAGTCAAAATCCGTTATCGTGAATGACAGCCTGTCCGACATAGATGTGTTTTCCATCTTGGTGGACGGCAATGACGCTTATTGCAATTTCCTGCGCGTGGTACAGGGTGCGGTGATATGGCTGCAAACACTGGAACTGCGCTTGGGCATTGAAGAAGAACGCGAGGCATTACTGAGTTATTTTATTGCCGAAATACTCAACCGGGTTGGAAACCTCTCGAAACAGCTCATCGTGCCCTTCCTGCCCGACCAGGAATTACCCGACACGGAATATATCATACCGCAACGCGGCGACAAATTAAAATTGCTGCAGCTCAGCGAACGCAACGGCCGGTTATATAAAATCGAAAAACTCAAACAGCTGGAAAAACTGCACCCCGAGCGGCATCTCGCGCATGTAATGACTGCGGCGCAACGCGACCTGCACCTCTCCGAGCCGCCGGTGTATATCGAGTGTTTTGACAATTCAAATATACAGGGGGCATTCCCCGTGTCGTCATGCGTGGTGTTCCGCAATGCCCGCCCCAGTAAAAAGGATTACCGCCATTTCAATATCCAAACCGTGAAAGGCCCCGATGATTTCGCAACCATGTTTGAAGTGGTCACACGCCGCTACAGCCGCCTGATTGAAGAACGCCTGCCATTGCCGCAACTGGTAGTCATCGATGGCGGAAAAGGACAGCTGCATGCCGCCTTCGAAGCATTGACCGCACTGGGACTGGAAACCAAAATTACCCTCGTGGGACTGGCCAAACGGTTGGAAGAAATTTATTTTGTCGGCGACAGCGTGCCGCTCTATTTGGATAAAAATTCCACCACCCTGCGCCTGCTCATGCAACTGCGCGATGAAGCGCACCGCTTCGGTATCACCCACCACCGCTCACGCCGCTCAAAAGCGCTTACCGCTTCACACCTCACCACCATTGACGGCATCGGGGAAAAGACCGCCCAAAAATTACTGATTGCTTTCAAAAGCGTTGCCCGCATCAGAACCGCCTCTTTGGAAGAATTGCAGGCGGTAGCAGGAAAGAAAATCGCTGAAAAGTTAAAAAACCTTTAATTGATGTGATGATGTGGTGATGTGGTGATGTGGTGATGTGATGATGTGATGATGTGATGATGTGATGATGTGGAAATGTGCTAATGTGACTAATTGTTTAATGTGACTAATTGGGCTGACGCCACTGCGCTTGCCGCGACTTACAACTTACTACTTACCACTTACTACTTACAACTTACGACTAAAAAACATTTTCCACTCTCCACTAAGTCGTCATTCCGACCGGAGCGCGCGAAGAATGAGCGCGCGGAGTGGAGGAATCTACTCCCCTACGCAAGCTGTTTACGGTCGTCCCTGACGGGACAACGGCCAAAACAGTTTGCGGGAAGGTTACCTCATTAGGAATTAAGAATTAGGAGTTAGGAATTAAGAATTGTGCGCTTGTCGCAACTAACCACTAACCATTATTAACCTTTCCACCGCCGCCCATAATAACTGTACCCATTTTGCGCTGTGCGGATGCGCCGTTACATGCAGCAAAAACAGCCGAATTTGTAAATATTTTAATTTTATTTTCATTGTGTTGTATATTTTTTGTATTTTTGCGCTATCACGCGCAATAAATACAGGTGTACACGCACCAAAGGCTTAAGCCTCTGTCGAGGTGCGTGTACACCTTTAACTATTCAATATCGCGTGTGATAATAGGATATTGGATAGAGAACAGGGGCTTTGTTATTTTCCCCTGTTTTTCCTATTTCAAGAACATTTTACTTTCTAATGGTTGTGCGATGAAAGCCTAAGGGGACATGGCGCAACGAGGATATACTGCAATATCTTTTGCTTTGTCAGATTAAAGGATGTTTGCAAAAATTACTACGGGTGGAAGCAACGGATAGGCGCATAATCGGTGCAGTTGACGTTTTCTCC